>WRBU01000077.1 GCA_009784355.1 Defluviitaleaceae bacterium | reverse complement strand
GTATCCTCAAAAAACGGGTTTTAATCTGGAATTAGTATTGCTTCTTTTTAGTATTCACAACTCTAACTATAATAACTGTATCACGCCCATAAATATTAAAATCATGCCCGCAACTACTGTCCAGCGGTTTTGATGGGCAGCTTTTAGTCGCAACCAAGTTGGAATTTGCGCTCCTAATGCCAAAAATCCAATTTGGAAAGTGGCAACTAAAAGTGGCAAAGCTATTATGGAAATGCCCAAAGATGCCGCTGCGAGCCCAGCCCCGATAGAATCTATTGACAAAACAAGGGCAAGCTGTACAGCACCTTTTTTAGTTATTTTTTTAGGTGCGTTACCGTCTGTGCCTTTTTTAATTATTGCGCCAAGCGCAATCCATATTCCCAATGCCATTATCCAAAAAGCTGCTATATATTCAGCAACATCTGGCGACAAAAATGATGATATAAAGTCGCCGAAAAGGGTGGAAGCTGCCATTATGGCTGCCGAAATTGCAAATAAAATTGCGTATGTGAAAAAACCGAGGCGTTGACGGCGCAAACCGCATGAAATTCCCATACCGAATGCGTCCAAGCTCAAAGCTACTGCCAAAATAACTGTCATAAAAAGTACCGCCACCTATCGTAAGACACTCTTAACATCTTATGACGGGTGGCGGCAAAGGTGCTATAATAATTTTTTTAAGCCCTCTTTTGTGTTAAGTTGCGGGTTTTTTAAAACGGCAGCTAAAAGCTCGGAAAGTTTTTCGCCGACGGCTGGACCTTCTGTCAAGCCCATGATTTCCATTACTTCTTTGCCTGTTAAGGCTAGGTCTTTTATGGAAAATGGCTCTTTTGATGTCAAAATTTCTTCAAGAATAGCTACGGTTTCGTCAATTACTTTAAGGCGTTCAAAGGCCTTTTCACTTTTTGCTAAATTGTCGGCACGCTGAAAAATGAGTAATTCACGCAAGAGCTCGGAGTTATATTTGTTCAAAAAACGCTTTACCGCTTGTTTTTCAGGTTTCAAAATTTTATCGTGTAAAGCAACAAGGTTTTGCACCTTTGCTTTTGTGGCATTATCAAAGCACCAATGCTGCAAGGACTCCGACGCTATTTTTTCGGAAATTTCTGCATGATTGTAGAAATGGTCGACACCATTTTGGTCAGTTGTTTTAGTGTGAGCTTTACCTGTGTCGTGAAAAATGGCACAAAGACGTTGATAAAGCGTATTTGGAGTGTGGCGCAACACTTCAAGGCTGTGTTCGTAAGCACTATACAGGTGGTAAGGATTGGCTTGCACAACATCACGAAGTACAGCGAATTCGGGAAAAATTACGTCTGCGCAGTCGTCCAAAAAGGTTTTAATGGCACCAAAACTTTGTGATACAAACAGCTTTGAAAGCTCTGCTCCGACACGCTCTCTTGCTATTTTTTCGAGGTTATGCCGCCCGTTTATTGCGGCTTTTCTAGTATCATTTTCGAGCGAAAAGTCAAGTGTGGCAGCGAAGCGATATGCTCGCAAAATACGCAGATAATCCTCCGCAAAACGTTCTGCGGCAATACCCACACAGCGCACAATGCCTGCTCGCAAGTCAGCAAGTCCGCCAAAATGGTCAACCAAACCCGTATTTGGAGAATATGCCATTGCGTTTATTGTGAAATCTCTGCGCTGCAAATCTTCTCGCAGGTCTAATGTGAAGCTCACATTATCGGGCCGCCTGCCGTCTGCGTACGTGCCGTCAATACGGTATGTGGTAATTTCGTAATACTGTCCGTCAGACTTCACGGCGACAGTGCCGTGGCGGCTTCCCACTTGAATTTGACGCATATCGTTAAAAATTTCTATAATTTGCGATGGCAAGGCGGGGGTTGTTATGTCCCAGTCCAGCGGGGACTTGCCCAAAATAGAATCACGAATACAGCCGCCAACAGCATAGGCATCAAAACCCTCCGCTTGCAGTCTATCAACAATATTTAACACACCTTGCGGAACATCAATTCGCATAGCTATTCTATCCTTAACTGAGCATCTTCATTTTGTGCCGTCAAAAATCCGCTGGCGGGCAGCTTGTCCGCTCTCAAATTTTCGATGTTTGTTATATCGGAATTGATAACCGATAGCTGATAGTCGATAGTTGTTTTACCCAGCTTTACAAATTGCACACCGCCCGCATTTTTAGCAGAATAAATAGGGAGTAGCTCGGTGCTAAAAACAAAAGATTTTTCGCCTTTTTTAGGGTCTTTTGCGGTAACGAGAAAGTCTTGATGCTCGCTTAAAAATTCGATGCAAACAAGGGGAGATTTGTCGGAATAAGCATTTATTAGTTTTTTGCGGTTAGTTTGGGTTGCATAGCTGGCAAGAGTAACCATTGCTGCCTTGCCGTTTTGGAAGGCAAAAAACAAATGTCCCGAATAGTCTGCGGTTGATGCCACGAAAATAATTTTTTCATCATCATCGCAGGGCAAAATATTGTTTAGGTATGTGCCAAGTTGGCTTGGGCGATTATCTTCCAGCTCATGTGCTTTTGCCTTGTACACGTTGTGTTTGTTTGAAAAAAATAGCACATCGTCTGTATTTTGTGCAGGTATTTGCTGAATAATGTGGTCATCTTCTTTTACGTAAATTGTGGGATTGCTACGTAGCGGTGTTGTGTGTATCTTTTTAAAGTAGTTTTCTTGTGTCAAGTATAAGACAACAGGATAGTTTTCAACAAATACTTGCGGCTTGATGTCAAGCGGTGCAGCTTCGACAATTACTGTTTTGCGCTCTATGCCGTGTTTTTTTATTATTTCCTTTTGCTCGGAAGAAATAATGTTTAAAACTTTGGCGTGGTCGCCCAAAATATCAATAGTCTTTTCAATTTCTTTGTTTAATGCATCTTTTTCGCCGACTCGTTTTAAAAGATACTCCTGATTAAGGTTGCGAAGGCGTATTTCTGCGATATATTCCGCTTGCACCTTGTCAATTTCAAAACCGGCACAAAGATTAGGGATAACGTCACGTTCCCGCTTGCTGCCACGAATGATGGCAATAGCCTTGTCTATGTCAAGCAGAATTTTAGCAAGACCTTCAAGCAAATGCAACTTCTCTTTATTTTTTTCCAAGTCAAAATTAAGTCTGCCCAAAATGCAATTTTTGCGAAAATCAATCCAATGTGTTAGAATATCTTTTACTCCAAGCGTTGCAGGTCGTCCGTCAATCAATAAATTAAAATTGCACGAAAAGCTGTCCATAAGCGGTGTTGCGGCGAAAAGGCGTTGCATAAGCTGCTCCGGGTCGGAGGACTTTTTAATATCAATGGCGATTTTTAGTCCTTTGAGGTCTGTTTCGTCACGCACATCTGTTATATCACGCATTTTGCCGCTTTTAACAAGGGCATGGATTTTATCAATAATTGCTTCTATGGTAGTTGTATAAGGTATTTGAGTTACCTCTATACAATTATTTTTGGTATCAAAATTCCATACAGAACGCATTTTGAAACTGCCACGTCCCGTTTCGTTTATTTTTGCCATTTCGTCGGCATTGTACAAAAGCTCCGCACCTGTTGAAAAATCGGGTACAAGAGGTTTTTGCACATGACCAGTTTTTATCAGTTCAACAACGGCTTCGCAGACCTCTATAAGATTAAACGAGCAAATATTACTTGCCATTCCTACCGCAATGCCCACATTCGGCGTTACCAACACATTTGCAAATGTGCTTGGCAAAAGCACGGGTTCTTGCATTGCTCCGTTGTAGTTGTCAACAAATGAAACAGTATTTTTATCAATGTCTTTAAAAATTTCGTTGCAAATGGTTGACAGCTTCACTTCTGTATAACGGCTGGCGGCATACGCCATATCCCTAGAATACGACTTGCCAAAGTTGCCTTTGCTGTCGATAAAAGGGTGCAACAAACTCTCATTGCCACGGGTAAGACGCACAAGAGTTTCGTAAATAGCCCCTTCACCATGGGGGTTAAGACGCATGGTTGTTCCCACCACGTCGGCGGACTTCATGCGGTTGCCTGTAAGCAAGCCCATTTTATACATAGTGTACAATAATTTGCGGTGGGCTGGTTTAAATCCGTCAATTTCAGGAATAGCCCTTGACACAATAACGCTCATGGCATAAGGCATGTAATTGCTTTCAAGCGTTTGCACAATGCCCTGCATTATTGGCGGAGCTTCTTCATATACAGTTATATTTTCATTTTTCTTTCGCTTCGACATTTCATAACCTCGCTTCGTGATTTTTTAATTATAATCCCAAAGCTCTTGCGGGTCAAGGCAAAATATTGTATAATGGACAAAAATATTTTTGAGGCGGTGTTTATATGTTGACCCAAGAACGTATTGAAGAGATTTTGCGTGATAGCGGTGCGCTTTTAGAGGGGCATTTTATTTTAACAAGCGGAAGGCACGCCGGACGCTATATGCAGTGTGCAAAAATTTTGCAATATCCAAATTACACACAAGAGCTAACGGGGCATTTAAAGCAGAGCTTTAAAGATGATGGAGTGCAAATGGTAATTGCCCCTGCTGTTGGCGGCATTGTGCTTGGATACGAACTTGCACGCCAGCTTGGGGTGCAGTCTATTTTTACAGAGCGTGAAGATGGCAAAATGGTTTTGCGCCGTGGTTTTGAAATACCAGCTGGCACAAAAGTTTTGGTGGCGGAAGATGTTGTTACCACAGGCGGCAGCGTTAAAGAGGTTATTGAGGTAGCGAAGGCGGCGGGTGCTGTGGTCGTTGGCGTTGCTTTGCTTGTAGACCGTAGCGGAGGCACGGTGGACTTTGGCACAAAATGCATTGCGGCTTATACCACAGCCATTGCAAGCTACGAGCCAGAAAACTGCCCTCTGTGTAAAGGAGGGGCAATACAAGCAATAAAGCCGGGTAGCCGTGCAGTAAAATAATTTAAAAATCACTTGACATTTTCAAGAATTCGTGGTAAAATGGTATTCAGAAACCAAGTCGTGCGGTCTTCTATTCAATGTTTCCACTAACTTTTATGGGACAAAAACAACACCCCGATAGCTTTGGAGGCTCGGGGTGTTGAACTTTTATCGGATTATGAGAACATCTCGATTAAGTTTTTAATTACTTCTACGATGTGTCGGACAATTTTTGTCCATATGTACACATCTTTGCTGTCGTGAAGTTTCTTTTTCAAAGTTCCCACCTCCTTTCAGTTGGGATGGTCGAATTATACCACAATTTTCATAAATTTGTCAAAATTTTTGATGACCTGATTGCACAAGATATTAAAAAGCGATTGGGGTGGTTTTTTATGCGAAAAATTTTTATAGGTGTTTTGGCTGGGGTTTTGGTGGCTTTGGTTGGGTGCGGCGTTACAGCTGGCAATGGCGATGGAATTATGACAGAGGTTGTGGAGGCGGCGGAGCGAGAGCCCATAACGTATCCGCAAAAAGAAACAACGAAGCCCGTAAAGACTGCAAGCAAAGCACAACCACAGCAGGAGTGGAAAGTTTTGCAAAATGGCTCTTACACAACAAAATTTGACGCAGCACAAAAAAACCGCACACATAATTTAGATGTGGCGGCGAAGACTTTGGATGGGACGATAATTGAGCCAAACGACATTCTTTCATTTAACGAAATTATTGGGCTTGCTACCGCCGAAAAGGGATATTTGTCTGCAAAAATTTTCATTGATGGTGAAGAAGTTGAGGGGCTTGGCGGCGGCATTTGCCAGCTCAGCTCTACATTGTACAACGCTGCAAAGCAGGCTGGGCTGGAAATTGTGGAACGTCATGCCCATTCTAGGCGGGTTTACTACGTGCCGGAAGGAAAAGATGCCGCAACGGCATACGGCGGTGTTGACCTAAAAATAAAAAATAACACCAAAAAACAAGTAAAAGTAGCCGCCCGCATTGAGGGCGACCAATGCATCGTCGAAATCAAAACAAAATTGTAATATAATAATGCGAATATATCACGGCTTGATGGCGGCTAAAAGCTGACATCAAGCCGTTTTTTCTATTGACCCAAATTAAAAAGTTTCTAAAACTTAACCGAAAAAATCCAAAAAACACTTGACAGGGGGGGGGGGGGGGGGGGAAAAAAAAAAAAATAAGACCAAATTGTGAGGAAATAAGAAGTTTTAAAAAATTAGGCTGGAGAAACGTAATAATAGTGAAACACAAGGGAAAAAAAAAAGGGG
>WRBU01000076.1 GCA_009784355.1 Defluviitaleaceae bacterium | reverse complement strand
TATTTTTGGTCCTGATAAAGACTGGGAATGTCACTGCGGCAAATATAAGCGTATCCGCTTCAAAGGCACAGTTTGCGACCGTTGCGGCGTTGAGGTTACCAAAAAGAAAGTGCGCCGTGAACGTATGGGGCATATAGAGCTTGCCGCCCCTGTTTCCCATATTTGGTATTTCCGCGGCATCCCAAGCCGAATGGGCTTGATTCTCGGCATGTCGCCCCGTGCTTTGGAAAAAATTCTATATTTTGCCAGCTACGTAGTGCTTGATGCCGCCGATACAGGGCTTTCTTACAAGCAAATTTTGACTGACAAGGAATATCGTGACGCAGTAGAAAAATACGGTGAAGATGCTTTCCGTGTAGGTATGGGCGCAGAATCTGTTAAAGAGCTACTTCTAAACATCGACCTAGAAGGCGAGAGCGAAGAGCTTAAAAATAGCCTAAAAACAGCCGCTGGTCAAAAACGTATAAAAGTACTTAAAAAACTGGAAGTTATTGAGAGCTTCCGTATTTCAGGCAATCACCCTGCTTGGATGATTCTTGATGCTGTTCCTGTTATTCCTCCGGACTTGCGCCCAATGGTGCAGCTTGATGGCGGTCGCTTCGCTACTTCTGACCTTAATGATTTATATAGACGTGTAATTAACCGCAATAACCGCCTAAAAAGACTGCTTGACCTTGGTGCGCCGGAAATTATTGTACGTAATGAAAAGCGTATGTTGCAAGAGGCTGTGGATGCCCTTATTGACAACGGCCGCCGTGGCCGCCCCGTAACAGGTCCCGGTAACCGCCCGTTGAAGTCCCTTTCCGACTTATTAAAGGGCAAGCAGGGTCGCTTCCGCCAAAACCTTCTTGGTAAACGTGTTGACTACTCAGGGCGTTCTGTTATCGTGGTAGGCCCAACCTTAAAAATTTACCAATGCGGTCTGCCAAAAGAAATGGCTATTGAGCTTTTCAAGCCCTTTGTTATGAAAAAGCTCGTGGAGCTTAATGAAGCGCATAATATCAAAAGCGCGAAGCGCATGGTAGAGCGTTTAGAAGACCGTGTTTGGGACGTTTTGGAAGATGTTATCAAAGAACATCCTGTTATATTAAACCGCGCCCCTACCCTTCACAGGCTTGGCATACAAGCCTTTGAACCCGTGCTTGTTGAGGGTAAAGCATTAAAAATTCACCCGCTGGTGTGTACTGCATTTAATGCCGACTTTGACGGCGACCAAATGCCGGTTCACTTGCCGCTGTCCGTGGAAGCACAAGCAGAATGCCGCTTCTTGTTGCTGTCGCCGAACAACCTATTGAAGCCATCGGATGGTGCGCCAATTACTGTGCCATCACAAGACATGGTTTTGGGCATATACTACCTCACTATTTGTAAAGAGGGTGATTTGGGCGAAGGCAAGATTTTCAAGGACGAAGAAGAGGCACTTTTGGCTTATGACAACCATTTTATAACACTACATGCAAAAATTAAGGTACGCCGCAAAATGGTGATAGACGGGGTTGAACAAAGCCGTTTGATAGATACGACAGCAGGGCGCATTATCTTTAACGAAGCCATTCCACAAAGCCTTGGCTTCCAAGACCGCACACAACTGGAAAATTTGCTAAAATACGAAATCGATTTTGTATGCGACAAAAAAACATTACAAGGCATCATAGACCGCTGCATAAGCCGCTACGGCTTTACAAAAACTGCAGAGGTTCTTGACCTCATAAAAGAATTGGGCTTTAAATTTTCCACCCGCGGCGCATTGACCGTTTCTGTTTCTGACATGGAAATTCCCGCTGCAAAAGCAGGTATTATTGCACAAGCTGAAAATGATGTTGAAAGCGTTACAAAAATGTTCCGCCGTGGTTTAATGACTAATTCCGAGCGGCATGACCGTGTTATTGCCGTGTGGAACGAAGCCAACGATAAAATTGCCGATGCTCTTATTGAGGGGCTTGGCGAGTTTAACAATATCCAAATGATGGCTACATCGGGTGCAAGAGGTAGCCGTGCGCAAATTAAGCAACTTGCAGGGATGCGTGGTCTTATGACCAGCCCTTCAGGCGAAACTATTGAGCTTCCCATTAAGTCTAACTTCCGTGAAGGCTTGTCGGTTTTGGAGTATTTCCTTTCTGCCCATGGTGCAAGAAAAACTCTGTCCGACACTGCATTAAAAACAGCAGACTCGGGGTATCTAACCCGCCGCTTGGTAGACGTTTCGCAAGATATTATTATACGTGATGACGACTGTGTTGGCGAAGCTAAAGCGAAGCCTGGTCTTTGGATTTCGGCCTTTATGGACAAAACCATTGGAAGCGAAACTCCAGAAGTTATCGTTGCTCTTAAAGACCGCATAGAGGGACGTTGGAGCATTGATGAAATTAAACATCCTGAAACAGGCGAAGTGCTTGTTGAAGCTGACACCATGATTTCCGGCGACCAAGCTGCTTTGGTAGATAAGTCAGGGGTTAAAGAGGTTCATATCCGCACCATCCTTACATGCCGTTGCAAAATTGGTCTTTGCACAAAATGTTATGGAGCTAATATGGCAAGCGGCCGTCCGGTTCGTACTGGCGAGGCAGTCGGTATTATAGCCGCCCAGTCCATTGGTGAACCCGGAACACAGCTTACAATGCGTAACTTCCACACGGGCGGTATCGCTTCTAACGAAGACATTACCCAAGGTCTTCCTCGTGTTGAGGAGTTATTTGAAGCCCGCAAGCCGAAAGGTCTTGCTATTATAGCTGATTTTAACGGCATTGTAACAGTAACCGACACCCGCAAAAAGCGTGAAGTTGTGCTGACCAACCAACAAACAGGCGAAACCAAGGAATATCTCATTCCGTATGGTTCCAGCATTTGCGTGTTTAACGGCGAAAGCCTTGAAGCAGGCGACGAGATTACAGAAGGCTCTATATACCCTCACGACATCCTTAAAATCAAGGGCATACGTGGCGTGCAAGACTATATGCTGCAAGAAGTGCAGCGTGTGTACCGCTTGCAGGGTGTTGATATAAACGACAAGCATATTGAAGTTATAGTGCGTCAAATGTTAAAGCGTGTGCGTGTGGAAGAAAACGGCGATTCTCACTTCTTGCCGGGTTCGTTAATCGACTGGCTTGATTTTGAGGAGCAAAATGAAAAGCTGGAAGCCCAAGGTTTGGAGCCAGCCCAAGGCAGCCGTGTGCTTTTGGGAATAACAAAGGCATCTCTTGCCACAGACAGCTTCCTTTCTGCCGCATCTTTCCAAGAAACCACAAGAGTGCTTACAGAAGCCGCCATCAAAGGCAAGGTGGACCCGCTTATTGGCTTAAAGGAAAATGTTATCATCGGAAAGCTAATCCCAGCAGGAACGGGCATGAAGCTATATCGCAATGTGGACGTGGTGGGCAGCTCTGCCCAGCCTAATGCATTTGATTATACAGAATACAGCGACACCGAAGCAACATCAGAAGATAACCATCAAGAAATAAAAACTTTTTAAAACAACGGGCGGGGGTGCGTTTGGCAGTCCCGCCCGCTTTATGTGAGGTAAGTTATGACTTTTGACAATATTTTTGGAAATGCAATATGGCAGCAAATGGCAGATAAAAAGCCTTTGCAGGGCATCACTATGCCAACAGAAATCCAGCAGCAAGCCATACCTCCAATTTTGAGCAGGCAAGACATTTTAATGCAGTCTCCAACAGGAAGCGGCAAAACATTAGCATATCTATTGCCTATTGTGGCCTCAATAAAACATGATGTGAAGTCCGCACAAGCTGTTATCATCGCTCCAACTTATGAGTTAGCATCTCAAATTACCATCATTGCTCGTGGTCTTTTTGAGCGGAGCGAAGATGTTGCCTTGTTGATTGGCGGGGCAGATAAAAAACGCCAGCAAGCGGCATTAAAAGCAAAGCCTCGCATCGTGGTTGGCACTTTGGGCAGGGTTGCAGAGTTTGTGGCAGATAAAAAGCTGTCGATGCATTACGTGCGTACTCTTATTTTTGATGAAGCTGACCGTATTTTTGTACCAGAAAATATGCCTCTTGTTGAAGGGCTTGTTAAATCCACCCTTAAAGATAGGCAAATCGTATTAGCTTCTGCCACAATGCCTCAAAAAACCGTGGAGCTTGCAAGACCTCTTATGAAAGAAATTGCAGAAATCAAACTAGGTAGCAAAATCCCAAAAAATATCCAGCACTATTTTATTATTACAGACGTGCGCAAAAAAAACGAGCGGCTTCGCTCGATAATTCACAGTCAAAATATCCAAAAATCCCTTGTTTTTGTGAATATGCCCTATGCTATTGACAAAACCACACAGACTTTAAATCATCACAATATCCCCGCAAAATCTCTTCAAGCCACTCACGACAAATTGGCACGAAAGCAAGCCATTACTGCCCTGCGGGATGGCAAGGCTCGCACATTGGTATCTACCGACGCAGGTTCAAGAGGGCTTGATATTTCCGACTTATCCCATGTAATAAACCTAGACATCCCTGCTCGTGAAAAAGATTATTTGCATAGGGCGGGTCGTTGCGGCAGGGCGGGCAAAGACGGTGTTGTTATTTCCATCGTTACTGCAGGTGAAGCCGCTACCTTGAAGAAAATGGCTAAAAAATTGGGTATTTTCATCCATAACTACGAAAGAGGGGAATAGATAATATGGATGCAGTTAAAATTTACGATGCAACAAAAGAAGAGCAAAGCTACATTAGCTCTTGCTTGGTTAGTTTCAACAATTCAAAAGTGCCGTTTAAGCAGAAGCCTTTGAGTATATATATCAATAAATGTATAAAAGAAGGCGACGAAGTCATCGGGGGTATTTTGTCCGAAATTTATTGTTGGAATATCTTGAGCATTGATGTTTTATGGATTAAAGACGAGCATAGAAATAAAGGATATGCAAAAATTTTAATGAATGATGTAGAAAACGAAGCGAGAAAAATGGGATGCCGGATTTCTCATTTAGACACCTTTGATTTTCAAGCAAAGGAACTATATGAAAAACTTGGATATACAGTGTTTGGTGTTTTGGAAGATTGTCCCGAGGGTCACAACCGTTATTATATGTCAAAAAAACTGTCATAATTCGCAAATTATACTATGTCAATAAGGTTATAAAGCTACCCCATTAGATACATCAGGGTGGCTTTTATTTTTGTTTAATATGTTTGATAAATTCTTCTTTTTGCGCGTCGCTTTCAAAAGCTCTTGCAGGCAAAATCACAGCCCTTATGTCATCTATAAAAACATAAACAGACTTACCTTGGTGTTCTTCGGAAACTTCTCTTATGCTCTCATATTTACTGCGATTTTCGCCGAGCTCTGTTTTTTCAATAATATTTTTTCCGTCAAAAATAACGGATATTTTTTGACCAAAAACAATATCTAACTTACCTACAAGCCGCTTAAAAAGTCTTGTCAAAAATTTTTTAAAAAGAAATATCCAACCAAGCGACAAAATGACTAAAAAAGCGCATGACAGCCAAAGCATTGCGCCGCTCTCTAAAAACCGCACAGCGAGAGGTAGCATAAGCAAAGGTATTAAAGCCACCCCAAAGCGCATCCACATCATATTTTTACGTTGCACTGGCGACTTATAAAACACATGCCGATTAAACTCAACATAGTCCATCTCTTCCAAAATGTATTCAAACTTATACATTTTCCCCTCCAAAACAGGCCAATAAATTTTCATCATTATATCACGTCACCTCACAAAAGTCAACACAAGCAAAAGCCCTTTGTAGTGATATGATTTTGTTCAAAAGATGCAATTTAGGCATATCAAAATATCTTTTTCGTACAAAATCAGAGAAAATACTTGACCTTTAGTTATATTTTGATATAATGAAGATGTGGAAAATATTTCTAGAAAATGGATGATACACTTGAAAGCAAATATTGTTGAGGAAATAGAGGTACATCAAATGCACGCAAGCTGAGAAATTTAAACTAGATATTGTTAGGGAGGACTATTCCATGGAAAAAACAAGCAGAAAACTTTTAGCGGGTTTTTTAGCAGTCGTAATAGTGCTCACACTCGCTCCGCCAATAATTGCCACAGAAACAAACTTCGAAGGGTCGCCATCTCAAATAATAGAGGGCAGGCTAATACTTGATGAAGAAATAGTTTATGTTGAAGGTATACCTGTTTTGTTTCAAAGGTCGATTGATAATGGTGTTATTATTGACACAGCTTC
>WRBU01000075.1 GCA_009784355.1 Defluviitaleaceae bacterium | reverse complement strand
GCAAAAGCCGCAATATCGCCTTTTACACGTTCCAAAATTTCACTGTGGCGTCCGCCCAAAGCCCCTTTTAGCACCAAGTGATAAATAAAAGGCAAAATATCCTCGCTGATACTTTTTTCATTGCTAATATATTGATACAATGAGTATCCGCTTATATCTTCTATTCCGTTTTTGTGGGCAGAGCGCAACAAAAAGTCGTACAACTGCCCAAAATGCAACTGCCTTTCGTCTGCCTTTTTGTAGTAATAAAACGCTTCCTCACTAATGTCATTTTCTATCATTTTTGCAGTGGTTATGATGTGAAGCACCCAGTCCATAGAATAGCGGCTATAAATGCTTTGTGCCATTTTTGGGCGGCGGCGCAAAAGAGCTTCGGCTAGGGCTTGGTTTTGTGAAACAATATTTTCTATATAGCATCCAGAATTTAAAGCCCACATTATAAGGGGCAACAAAAGTTCGCCCTCAAAATTCCTTGGGCGGGATTGGTTAAACGTCCTTAACAAGCATACAAAAAACAAAGGCGACCTTTCGCCTCGTGTATAGGCTTTATGCAAGAAGACAAAGGCTTTGTCAGTATCTTCGTATATCAAATTAAGGCTGGCAAGCAAAATTTCGGCATCAGGCACCTTTTGCTGCTCATAATATTCATTTAATGCTTTAAAATTACGGCTTGCCGCACGGGCTTTTTGGTTTGTTAAATCCAACAGGCAGTCAAAATAAAGGTAATATGCATAAAGTCTTGGTTTGTTGGCTTTCATTGCATTTCTTAATGGGCGAAGCTGGGATAATAAATCGCTGAAAAGCTCGTAGTTTTCAAGCTCGTAAGCTATAAAGGCACGCAAAAAAACCAAGCCTACATCTGCTTGATGTGCCGCCTGCGTGAGTGCAAAATTTGCCTTATACAGCATATCCTGCTGTCCGCTTACAATATATCCCATATAATAGCTTAAAGCCATAATATGAGCGGAGCCGGCATCTTTTTTGCGGTTATATATCCGCTCGTAACGCAGAATTTTGCCAATAGCCCTATTCACCAAGGTTTATCCTCCCCAAAGTGTAAGCTGCATTTTTTTACTGTACGACTTCCCGCCGTTAATTGACACCACATTAATGTAGCTTTCGGCATAATTTTGCCGCTTAAATGACATTGTGGCAGTTTTAAAGCTGCTAAACTTTATTTCAAAATCAATCTCGGCTGTTTTAGATATATGGTATCGCTTTGCGGCAAACTTCACAAAATTTTCGCATGAAATGTCTATTAGCAGGTCGTGTCCTGTATTATTTTCAACAATAAGTTTGCCCTTGTCTTCAAAAAAGAACGACTGTTTGTCCAATCGTGCGGAAAATGCCGCCGCAAAGGATGCACGTATGTGGATTTTTTGTTCAATGCCATCCGCATTTAGTGTAATTACGGCAGTTTCCCGCCCTGTTGAATGTTCGGGAAAAATTATATAGTGTGCCTGACACAAATTTTCGCTGTCAAAATCTGCGCTGGTTATTTTGTTTTTGTCAAGTTTTATCCATTTTTTTTCGCCCTCTACCTCAATGGCGGCCTCTGCAAAGCCCCATGTGGTTTTGCGCAAAACAATGCTCCCCGTAACCACGTCATCAGAAATGCTTATGCTATGCGCCGCATCCTTTGTTTCCGCCAAAATCTTTGCTTTGACCTTCGCCCCGTTAAACACCAAAAAATTGTCCAAAGCCCTCTCTTTATTGGGGTCTTTGATGAAGCGTTCGTAAATATCCATGGCGGGATAATTCATGTTGATAAGCCACAACATAAAGTCTTGCCGCCCAAACAAGCTGCGTGCCGCAATGGGATGCTCTCTTGCGTAGCTCGCAAAATCGCTAATTTCCGTCATCACGTAACCCTCCCACGTCAAAACATCGGGCGGATTTATAGCAATATGAAAATCAATAGTTTTTTCGCCGCCATTTGTAACAACCACGGCAGATGTAATTATTTCGCCGCTTAACCCCGTAAGGTCAAGAGTGTACTCTGCATCAATTCTATTGCCCTCAAAATTTTTTGGCGAAAAGCTCAAAAAGTCAGCCACTGGCAAAATACTGCCGACAAGATTGCCTTCGCCCGCATTGCTTATTTCCACGTTGCCATAAATAAGCCCAAAACCACGCAGGCTAATTTTTCGCTCGCTAATATTTAGTTTTGGGGCTGGAAACTGCTCCAACAGCGGCAAGCGTGTGTTTAAGCTCATTTTTTAGTCCTCACTCTGGTAAGCGCAGATTTACTCCACTCCAATCCTTCCGACCAAGAGGACGGCAGATGTATTTGTCCGTACTTTGGGCAAATACATCGAGAGGACGAGGGAGAGAAGGATTGTGATTGGAGTTAATCTGTGGTTGCTTTAATCAATTTTATCAATATCTTTGTTTGCTGTCGGTTTTGCTCAGCAAGCTCCGCAAAAATGGCCTTCATATCCTCAATATACGCAAAATTCGCCATTTTGGTCTGTGCCAAGTTTTCGTTTATATTATCAGCTATTTGTGAGTTTGTGTTGCCTAAATGGTGGGTAATAATTTTTCCAAGCGCATCTCCCATTTGAGAAGTGATGTCTTTTAATGTTGTTTCGTATTTGGCAACGGCGGCATCCAGCGTGTCTTGATTTTTGCGCACCATTTCAAGGCTTTGCTCCACCGCTTGCACGTCTGTAAGCCTTGCAAGTCCCTTGCCAGCCTCGCTCATACCAGCAGAAATTGCCGCCGCCGCAACGCCAATGCCTTTAATTTCATCAAGCGCAGTCCCCAATCCGTCGTGGCGGCTAACGGCAAAAAGGGTTGCCTCCACACTTGATGTCATTGCAGAAATATTGGTTTTAAGGCTTTCGGTAAACTCGCCGTTAATTTTGATAAGCAAATCGGAATACATTGCGGATTGGCGTGAGAGATACTCCTTCATATCCGCACCAAATGTGTAAATTGCGCTGGATGTATCGGGCGGGAAAAATTTCCCCACTTCTTTTGTAAGAGCATGTGCCAAAGTGGCAATATAACGTTCTTTCGCGCCTTGAATGTCAAAAATTGCCCCAATAATACGTAATACCGCAAAAGCAAGCCCAGCAAGTATTGCAAAGGTAATGGGATTTTCCAGCGAGATAGCAAACAATATAGCCAAGGGCAAAAACGCCGTTTCAAGGGCATTTATTAGCCTGTCGATGCTGGCAAAATTAAAAAACAGCAAGCGGTTTTTGCGTACAGAAAGTTGCGCCAGCTCAAGGGCATCCACTTTCGCACCGCTTTGCGCCAGTTGCACGTATTCTTTGGCCCCACGGCAAAAAGCTCCGCCGCCCAGCTTGTCAATATCGTGTTTCGATTTTATTCCCTTTGCGCTGTGATTTATCAATGCAATTACTGTTTGGTAGCTTATTGCAAGCACCACTCTTAACAAAACACATAGCAAAAACAACGCCGCAAATCCAATAACCACGGCGAGATAATAGCCTTGCAAATTAGCAATATCGTCAAAAAAATTCCACATGTATCAATTATACTCCAAAGCAAGGACAAAATCAACTTGAAATTTCCAGCATATTATGTTACAATCACGTAGGGGCGAGCATTGCTCGCCCGTTATCCAGCATAGGAGGGACTAAAATGGCAATTTCACGCCCAAAAGGCACAAATGACATTTTTGGAACAAATGCCGCATTGTGGCAGTATATAGAGGCAAGAATTAGGCATACATGCAAACTTTTTGGTGTGGGTGAGCTTCGCACGCCCATTTTTGAGTATGCCGAGCTGTTTAAACAGTCCGTAGGCGAAACAACGGATATTGTATCAAAAGAAATGTATCAATTCACCGACCAAGGCGGGCGTGAATACGTGCTAAAACCCGAGGGCACAGCCGCCGCCGTGCGGGCTTACCTTGAAAACAAAATGAACACACAGCCCTCACCTGTAAAGGCTTATTATATTTCGCCCATTTTTAGGGCAGAGCGTCCCCAAAAAGGGCGTTACCGCCAGCACCACCAATTTGGTGCAGAATACTTTGGCAGTTACCACCCCGCCGCAGATGCGGAGCTAATCAGCCTTGCCCACACTTTCTTAACAGGGCTTGGCATTACGGACTTCACCCTGCGCCTTAATTCCATAGGGGATGCGGACTGCCGCAAGGCTTACAATACCGCTTTGCTTGACTACTTACGCTCCCACGAAAGCGGGCTTTGCGAGCTTTGCCGTGAGCGAATAGCAAAAAATCCCATGCGTGTGCTTGATTGTAAAAATGAGGGTTGCAAAAAGATTTCTGCGGATGCCCCTTTGCCCCTTGACCACATTTCAGAAGAAGCAATGACACATTTTACACAGTTACAAAGCTATCTTGCCGCTTTGGGTATAGATTTTATTGTTGACAAGCGCATTGTGCGTGGCTTGGACTACTACACCCGCACCGTCTTTGAATTTACCTCAAACAACCTCGGCTCGCAAGACACAGTTTGCGGCGGCGGACGATACGACTATCTTATAGAACGAAACGGCGGGCAACCAACGGGGGCTGTGGGTTTTGGCATGGGTATTGAGCGGCTTTTGATTATACTTGATGAACAAGGCAAGCTACCAAATGTCGATAACAGCCCTCAGGTTTTTGTAGGGCATATGGGAAGCGACGGCGCAACCAAAGCAATAGAAATTGTTAAAAAGCTACGTTTGGCTGGTGTTTCCGCCATCACTGACCTTGCTGACAGAAATATAAAATCACAGTTAAAATATGCGGACAAAATAGGTGCGAAATTCTCGCTAGTAATTGGCGAAACCGAGCTAGAAAGCGGAAAAGTCAATCTCAAAAATATGCAAAGCGGCGAAAGCATTGAAATTACATTAGACAAGATAGAGGAGAATAACATATGGAAAATTTAGGCAAATACAGAAGAACTTTTCATTGCGGCGAATTTGGACAAGCCGCCGAAGGACAAGAAGTTGTTGCGCTTGGTTGGGTAAACCGTGTGCGCCGTTTGGGACAGCTTGTGTTTATCACATTGCGTGACCACACGGGCTTGGTGCAAATTGCACTTGACGAAAGCGTAGATGCGGAGCTTTTTGCCAAAGCTGAGGGCTTAAAAAGCGAATACGTGGTCGCTGTGGCAGGCAAAATTGCCCTGCGCCGTGAAAAAGACATCAACCCCGACATGGCAACAGGCAAAATAGAAATTATCGCCCATGAATTGGCGGTTTTGTCCACGTCAATAGTGCCGCCCTTTCAAATTGGTGATGAAAACGTGTCCGACGCTTTGCGTTTAAAGCACCGCTACCTTGATTTGCGCCGTGATGGCTTACAGCACAATTTGCGCCTGCGCCACAAAATTACCCAAACTGTACGCAACACCCTTTGCGAAAAGGGCTTTATCGAGGTAGAAACCCCCATCCTTACAAATTCCAGCCCCGAGGGTGCTAGGGATTATCTTGTGCCGTCAAGGGTGCATCTCGGTCGTTTTTACGCCCTGCCGCAGTCGCCGCAAGTTTTAAAACAAATTTTGATGGTGTCGGGAATTGATAAATATTTCCAAATTGCAAAATGCCTACGGGATGAGGACTTGCGTGCAGACCGCCAGCCAGAATTTACGCAAATTGACATTGAGCAAGCCTTTGTTGACCAAGAGGACATTTTGGCATTGACCGAGGACTTGGTTTGTGCTGTTTTTAAACAAACAATAGGCGTGGATTTGCCAAAGCCTTTCCCCCGCCTTTCCTACAACGAAGCAATGAGCCGTTTTGGCAGCGACAAGCCCGACACCCGCTTTGGCATGGAGCTTTGCGACATTTCAAATGTTGTAGCAGGCTCGGACTTCGCTGTCTTTCAAGGCGCGTTAGATGCAGGCGGCTCGGTTCGTGGCATAAACGCTGTGGGCTGTGCAAAATACAGCCGCAAACAAATTGACGCACTTATTGAATATGTCAAGACCTATAAAGCAAAGGGCTTGGCGTGGATTCAGCTTGTGGGCGGCGAAATAAAAACCACAATAGGCAAGTTTTTTTCAGAAGAAAAGTTGGCAGAAATTATTACCGCCTTTGACGGCAAAGACGGCGACCTAATACTAATTTGCGCAGACCAAGACCCCATTGTCTTTGATGCTTTGGGCAATTTGCGCCTTGAAATTGCCCGCCGTGAGGAGCTAACAAAAGCCGACGACTACGCCCCGCTATGGATGTTGGACTGGCCGCTTTTAATTTGGGAT
>WRBU01000074.1 GCA_009784355.1 Defluviitaleaceae bacterium | reverse complement strand
CAATGAAAAAAGTATCAGCGAGGATATTTTGCCTTTTATTTATCACTTGGTGCTAAAAGGGGCTTTGGGCGGACGCCACAGTGAAATTTTGGAACGTGTAAAAGGCGATATTGCGGCTTTTGCCTGCCGTTGCCTGCAAAACCATTTGTTTGGAAAATATTATTACAGCATGTATAAATTTTTGCTTGGCACGGATGTTTTCGTGGAGTCTAAATACCTTAATGCGGCAGAAGAAATTATAAAACAAATATTGTTCGCTTACGATATTTTTGCAAATGACGGACGAACAAAAAAGATTGTGGTGCAGGAAGAATTTAAGAAGCAAGGCGAGCCTTTGGTGCTTAAAGAAGGGCGATGCCGTGTAAGTATGTGGTCTGGGTCGGCACAAATAATTGGCTTTGATGAAGATTTGCGCAATATCATTTCTAAAAAGCCTACAGCAACCCGTTTGTTAGAAAATGCCGACCTTACGCTGTATAAGTATTTTTTTAGAAAAGGTCATCAACCACTGGATTTGTTGATATATCTTTCAAACCACTACTTACAAGCCGACCAAAATAACTTGCCCGACGAGGCAGTTTTGGTATTTAAAAAAACTATTGCGACAGCAGGTATTGACCGAGCTTTTTTGCGTATGATACATGCTGCTTTGGGCAATTATTACGTCCGCAAAAAAGATTTTTCAAAGGCGGCACAATATTTCAAAGACCTTGACGAAGCCGCCGTAAACAAACAGTATTTAGAAGGGATGCTGGCGGCATATATTTCTGCAAAGGACTATTTGTCAGCAACAAGACTTGCGGCACGCTGGGCGGGGGACATAAGCGACAAAGCCCTTTTTAATGCTATAAAGCAGATGACGCCCCATATTGGAGGGTTAAATGCAAAAAAAAGCGTGGCCCATGCGGCGGCAAAATTAATTTTAAACGGATGGCATGACGAGGACTTGTTAGGTCTTGTGCTGGCGCATTATGACGCACCTTTGGCTTTTTGGGCGGAGCTTTACAAGACGCTGGTTAGCTTCGGCGTTTTTAGCAATGCTCTTTGTAAAAAGATTTTGGAAACAAGTATGTTGGCACGTGTGTGCAACAAAAATGTGCAGTCTGTTTTTGTAAATTTGGCACAAAACGCACCCAATGAGGACGGTATTCTCACGGATTACGCAATTTATTTGGCATATGAAATTATGATAAACGACCTGTTGCCAACTAATGACACGATACTTGCAATGGAAGATATTTTTGTGCAAAGCGGGCAAATTTTGCTGGCATACTCCCTTGCCATTGTCTACATCACAAGGGACGAAGCGAAAAGGGAGTATATGCGTGAAAAATCGCAAAAGATTTTGGATGTGGCACTTGCCACCGCAAAACGAACGGACATCATTTTTCCGATTTTTAAAGAAATTAAAGACAAAACCACACTTTTGCCGTATATAGAAAAAAACAGCCCTTTTGTTTACAAGGGCAAGGCTCAAAATGAGGTTGTGCTGCATTACCGCTTTAACAACAATGCCGAGTACAGCCAAAAGCCAATGAAATACCTTGCTTTTGGGATGCACCTTTGCCATTTGACCCATTTTTACGGAGAGAATATCGAATATTATTTTTCCGAAAACATGGGTGGCAGCAGTGTGAAGACTGCCCCGCAAATTCTTGCCAACAACAACTCACATATGCTTGAAAAAACTAGCGATTTGTATTATACTATCCATAACGCACTTGTTTACGAGCAAATGTTTAAATACGATAAGGTCGAGGAGATTGTGGATGCGCATTTGGCGCAAAAAAACAGCATCAGGGCTAAAATTATATGATTATTTAGGAGGAAAGTATTATGGGAACTTTGGGACTTGATATGGAAAGAGGATTGTATCTAGGGATAGACTTTGGGACGACCAACTCGGTTGTATCTATTTATAATTACAAAGACGGGGTAGCCCAAACCATCCCGCTGGATGGCAGTAATATTTTTCCAACAGCAGTGCAATTTGAAACCGACCCGGAAGACGAAAACAAGCTGTCACGTATTTTTGGCGTGCAAGCAAAAGAAGCGGCGGTGATTTATCCGTTAAGCACTATACTTTCTATCAAGCGTTATTTGGGGCAGGAGGAGAAAATTCCTGTCGTGGTGGATGACAAAGAATTTGCCTTTGCACCCGAGCAAATTGCGGCAGAAATTTTGGGATATTTAAAACAGCGTGCAGACCAATACGCCCAAGACGAGCTTAATATTGACGGCGAGTTTAGCGGCTGTGTTATTACCGTGCCGGCAAACTCTACAGACAAGCAAAAGGCAATGACAAAACAAGCCGCAATTTTGGCGGGCTTTGACCCAGACAGCGTGTATTTGCGCCTAGAACCTGCGGCGGCTGCCATCACTTATGCTGTAAACGAAACCAAGGACAAAACCGTATTGGTCTACGACTTTGGCGGCGGTACTTTTGATGCGGCAATTTTGAAAATAGAGAACAATGACGACGAGCCAAATATCAGCATCGTATCGACTTTTGGTGATAATGACCTTGGCGGTAACGACATTGACAAAATAATTATTGACATGATTTTGGAGGAGTTTAAAAAACTCACAGACGGCGAAATTGACCTTTACGACGAGGATGCGGACGACGGTGTTAGCAAACGACAAAAAAAGGTTGCCCAAGTGCGCTTGCAACAAGTGGCAAACCAAGCCAAAGAGCGTTTGAGCCAGTCAAAAAGCACTAAAATTGTGTTAGCACCTTTTATCCAAGAGCCAAAGATTATAAACATCAACATGGAAATAAGCCTTGAGGATTTTGAAAATTACAAGCGTGTAAACCAGCAGGGCGACAATGCGGACTTGTTTGAGAAATTTAAAGATAAAAGTGTTACAGACCTTGTGGATGCCACATTGGCTTGTATTGACAAGTGCTTGGAGGCGGGAAGCCTTAACGCAAGCGACATTGACGAAATCTTTCTTGTTGGCGGTTCATCCAGTATTCCTTTGGTAACTGCAAAAATTGCGGAGAAATTCGGCAAAGAGCCGTTCAAATCAAAAATAAGCCCGGCACTCTCCATTTCGCAAGGTGCGGCCTATTACTGCAATATGATAATGATGCCAACTCTTAAAGGCCCTAGCGTGCAAGAAGTTACCATCCACCCGCTGGGCTTGGAGCTTGCAGGCCGCCGTTTTATGCCCATTGTTGCGGCGGGTATACCTATTCCCCGTGAAGGTTTGGTTGTTGAAGCCAAAGAGCTCCTCACCACCAATCACGACAATGTACCGAGCATGGCTATTGTTGTTTACGAAAGCACGGAAGCCCTTTCCGACAACCCCCTTGTTTCTGCCGGCGGCATGAAACGCCTTGCAGGTACCAGCCTTCGCGGCATACCGCAAGCCCCGAAGGGCAAGGAGAAGGTGAAAGTTATTTTTACCGTAGGGCAGGACAATATGCTTAAAGTAACGGCGAAGTCCACAAGCGTGGATGGCTTGGTTACGGAGCTTTCTGTTGATGAGTTGTACTAGAATTACAAGGGAGGTATTAGCATGTCGAACATAACATTGCAATACCCTAACGGGTATCAAGAAGAGCAAAAATACGAGATTTTGAATGGCGTGAAATACATGTCGCCCCGTCCAAGCACTCCACATTCCGACACAGCGGGCAGTGCGTTTTACATGTTTAAGAACTATTTTAAAGGCAGTAATTGCAGGGTATACTTCGAGCCTAATCTAACCCTGTCGGATAAAGACATGGTGCATCCTGATGTGGCTGTTGTTTGTGATGCAGACAAAATAAAGATGGATGGTATTCACGGCGCGCCTGACTTGATTGTTGAAATTTTGTCGCCTTCCACCTCAAAACGGGACAGGGGCTACAAATTCAACCTTTACGAAAAACACGGCGTTACCGAATACTGGATGGTGGATACAAAAAACCGCACAATCACTGTATACATGCTAAATGACGACAGGTATTATTTGGACAATGAATACTACATCCCTGATGAATATGTGTTAAAGCGCATGACCGACGAGGAAAAGGCTCAGGTGCAGTACGAATTTAAAACACATTTGGCAGATGACCTAATAATCGACATTAGGGAAGTATTTGAAAATGTTTAGGCGGACAATAGGGGTGAGCTTTTGGAATACAATACAAAGCCGATAAAAATAAGCAACCGCAATATTATGTTTTCAGACACGACCATTTGGAGCGAATATGCCCTTAATATGGGCTTGATTTTGGGTGTAAGGCATAATTTTGTGATAGACACGGGTTTGGGGTCTGGCAGCGTTGCCCCTATTTTGGAGTATCTAAAAAATGATGCAAAACCCATTGTTGTTATTAACACCCATGCAGACTGGGACCACATTTGGGGCAACCACGTGTTTGAAAATGGTTTGATAATTGCCCATCGTGTGTGCCTTGACGTGCTTACAAAACATTGGGCGGCGGCGTACGAGCGCAATAAAGACAAAGTTGACGGCGAAGTGCGCAAATGCCTGCCCAACACGGTTTTTGACAGCGAGCTTGAATTTGCGGAAGACGGGGTGAAGATTTTTTACACCCCTGGGCATACTCCATGCAGTATTTCGGTGTTTGATGTGGTGGACAGGGTGCTTTATGTGGGGGATAATTTTGGTGATACGATGGACACAGTTTTGCCTGAAATACACACAAACCCGCAAACAATGATGGACACCGTGCAAACCTACAAATCCCTTGATGCAGAAGTTTTTGTGTGCGGACACAACAAGCCGCAGGGTGTAGAATTTTTACAAAAAATGGAAAGTGAGCTGGTGGAGCTTGTCAAAAAACACAGGAGTGCAAAAGAACACTGGGCTGGCTAAAGAAAACAGAATATTTGGAAAATGGACGGGGCTTTTTGCGTATGCTGACCGTTTTTTACACATGCGTCAGGGGGACTTTTTTCGGCGGCTTAAACATTTTGTGGCACAAAATTTAAGCAATGCTTGCTTTGACGACCGTTACCCACTTTCTGCATACGATACTGAAATTTTTGACTCGTACTGCAATATTATTGCCGCTTACCGCACTGTTGCTGACCATCACCGCCACGGGGCATCAAGCCTTTTAAACCCCGAAATTAAAAGCATTTGGGAGGGGATACATTCCCTCATTATGTCTAGGCTTATAAGCGAGGCGGATGAGGCGGAGGCTGATGATACAGGCATAAACCCGATTATTGCGGAGAAAAAAGGCATTGTGGCGGATACCATATCTGTTTCAGTAAATGAAATGGAAGATATTTTTGCAGGGTTTTGGACTGACAAGGCGTGGGAGAAAAGCCGCAAAGACATTATTGCAAGGCTTACAAATATGCCGGACTTTGACGGGCTGCAAGACATTTTAAACGAAGCCGCAACGTTTTTAAAAGAATTCTGCGCCCCCTTGCTTTATGATGTGTACGTGCAAAGCGTAAAGTCTGCGTTAGAAAACCTTAATAACTTTGAAATACGCAAGGTTGCCGCTGGCTACAATGCCCTTTTAAAAGAAGAAATTGAAATTTTACGCCAAATTATTGTTGTGCAGGCAATGGCTTTGGACAAAATGATTTGGAAAAATGAAACAAGCACAGAGGAAGCGGCATTTTTAAACGAAGGGCTTTCCATTTTGCGGGATATTTACCAAAAAGAGGGCCTTGCCGCAAGCCGTATAAACAAGGTATTTATGGAGGCGGCAACACGCAACAAAGAGAGTTTGGGGCAGTCTATTGTGGATGTGGAGCTATGCCCCGATTTTATTGCGTCTTTGGACGAGGTGGATATTTGCCCTAACTTACCAGTTGTGTATGAAAATTTTAAAACAAGTGTGGCGGAAAAGTTAACGGCGTTTAAAGAGCATTTGCACCAATATTTGGAACAAGCAAAAAAAGAGCAGGACGCAAAGCAGACAGCAAAAGCGTTGTATTTTGCTAAAAAAAATATTTGGCAGGCGACACAGATGGCGCAGGAATGTACCGTCTGCTTTGTCAATATTGCGGAGCATTTTAAAGACAACGAAGAGCTTCTGTCAAACGCAGACGACAACGGCATTATAAAAGGCGTTGCAGAAACCATCGAAATAAAAATTGACGGCTTAAAAGAAGCAACAATAGCCTTTGACGAGGAAATGACCGAGCTTATTGAAGGGTATAACGACACCCAGCAGGCAGGCGGGGATGGAGAGGTTTTTCTTGCGCATGGCGAAGAATT
>WRBU01000073.1 GCA_009784355.1 Defluviitaleaceae bacterium | reverse complement strand
TGGCAAGAAAGAGAGTAGCTCGTGTTGCAAGTCTCCCCAAAAACTCCAATATATCCGATATCCATTTTTGACTGCATTTTTGTTACGTTCAATCCTGCTCTCTAAATGCCATTTTGAATTTGGGGCTATATAGTTAGCAATAGTCTTTTCTAAAACCTTGTATGATTCATCATTGCAAAGTTGCGAGTGAATGCTAATTGCATTTTTAGCGGATGACAAAAAGCTATCACCGCCACTTGTTTTTTCAAAAACGCTTTTGTCTAAGTCTTTGCATAAATACGCAATAATTCTGTCACTATTGAGATTCGGAACATTTGCAAACATATACAAGATTATTTCGTTATGCAGACAACTCCCCAACCCCAAATACTTTTCAAAAACTCTCCAAAAGACATTCGGGTCATTCGTGAACGCCTCTATTCCAGCATATTTAATAATATCAACACAAGCACGCTCAAGACTTCCGTTGTAGTCATTGCCATTTTGCCGCCAATCATACGAAATTTCGTCTCTAATGGGCAGAAGAGGTAGAAGAATTTCAACCACTTGCAGTCCTTTGCCTAAAAATATGTTTTTACCGAGCTTTTCTAAATAACCTTCAACAAAATAATCCTTACGCCTGCCCCTGCCTTTGAATTTATCTTTAAGAGCTAGAGACATAAGTTTAGCTGACTTTATAGGACATACACTTATTGTATTTCTAAGGTCAAAAAATGGTAGCATATTCAAATTTGGAAATTGTGAAAAAAGTTCAAGTTTTAGCTCAAAGAAATCATCGCTATCGTTTTCAATGCCACGAGAAAAAGCCCATTCAAAACGCTTTGCGTCTTCGGCAGAAGTTGCGTGTTTTCTTATAAATGCAATCTCGCTTGTTGTGTAATTGCTACCTATTGAAGATACCAAGCGAGCAGTCGAATTGGCTTTTTCTGCATCTTCTTTCATCCATTTATCTAATATTCCTGTATGCATCAATATGCGGACGAAGTCTGGTCTTGAAAATAAAACATTGTTAATAAATTGAATGGCATATGTACCTTTTTCGACATAATTTATAACAAAGGCTTCTGCACTTTTATCACCTTCTGGCAGCTGTGTAAAAATCTCGAAAAACAGCGATTTAATCATAAAGCGTATATTGTCGCTTTCAAGCATCGCTTCTCCAAATCTTAGGAACTCTGATGTCCCGCTTTCTACAAGGTTTTGTAAAAGCATTTGCACTTGAAATCGTTTAGTGGGCGTTTGATTAACCTTTAAGCCTATTGTGTCAATAACGGATTTCTTTTGCTCAAAATAGTCACTCTCCATTTTTTCTGCAAAAAAACTGTCTAATATTGTTTGATGTGCGAAAGAAAGTGTATCGTCATTATTTCTGATAAATCCGTTTGAAATCAAATATTCGACTGCATTCTTATAATTATTCATCAAGTCATAGCGTATTGACGTACGTCCTCGACTCTCACAAAGTTTTACAAATTCATTTTTAGCCAAACTCATTTCATTGCTAGAAAATTCCGTAGCAACACAATCCTCCAGAATTTGATTCCACCACGCTTTTACAAGATTCAAAGTAGTTGTGATATTACTATCTTTCTTATTTGACTTCAGCTTGCTCCAAATCTGTAAATTGCTCACTGTTTTTAGGAGATTTTTCAGACGTATCGGAAAAGCAGCATATGTATCGCCAACAAAATTCCCTACAAACTCGTTAGAAAGCTCACCAATATCTACTTTCATCCAAACCTCGTTATCTTGCTTATGTGTGTCGCTAGTAATCAATTTCTTTATCCTGTTGTCGAACTCCAAGTCGCTTGTTCTACAAACTAGCACAACGGATATGTTGTGATTGCGTATCGTATTAAAGCATTTGACACTTTCAATGATTTCATTACAGACAGTAACGGCTTCGGGCGAGCGAGATGCTGTCCATCGTAAAGCGTCAAGTTGGTCTAATATGATAACTGCATTTCGGTTTTTAGATATTGCATTTATGCAATGAGCCAATGAGTTTGGCAAGCCAAGGCTTATACCCCAAGCCTTAGAATTATCTTTTGGAATTCTATGGTCAAGCCTAACCGCGACATATGGGATGTCATTATCCTCGCAGTAATTGGCAATATATCGAGCGCACCCGCTTTTGCCACTACCTGCCTTGCCGTGTACTATGATAGATTTTCCATTCTTGATATATTCTTGGCATTTTGCAAACTCTTCACGTTGAAAAATATTGCCTTCCAATGAATAATAACTACTGCGAAACTGTTCATTTAGCGTTTCGATAGCTGGAAAAATTTTATCGTCATTTGCTAAATCTTGAAGCTGTAATCCCCTCTGCTTAATAAAACTACGAATAGCTGTAACATCAATCTTTTTCGACCATCGTTCACCCTCTTGAATCCACGACCAAAGGACATCGCGTGCATCTTTTGGGTTGCCCACAAATAGGTGTCTAATTGCGTTATTTACGTGCCTATCAATGCTTTCTTCTGATGTTTGCTCCACATAAATTCTTTTGAGCAAGTTTACAAATTTACCCCTATCAACTTCATAATACTCATTCTCTTCCAATAAAACAGAAGGGTGTCGTCCTTCGTCGTGTTTTTCGATTTTTTCAGCTCCAATATCCAAACCCCATTCTGCACACAGATTTTCTCGAAGTGGTCGTAAGTCGCTAGTATTTGTCTGTTCAATAAAATCAACAAGATTATCGCTTGTTGTTCTCGCTCTTTCGGTAAGTTCCTGTAATTTCAAAAATGTTATTTGCGTCACCAAACGTATCTTATGCGAAGGATTCCTATCCAAGTGCAACTTCCATTTAGCAAAAAAATCATATTTTTTTGCTGCACTAAAACTCCAATTTACGTTATTTGCGCATCTACTTTTGCATTGCTGGAATTCTATAGAGTCCTCAAATCCAATTATAGCATCAACGCCATTTTCATCATCTCCAAGCGGCTCTATAGTTACATAGTCAATTCTCTCATTTAAAACTTCCAAGACCTGCAAAAGCATCCATTTATATTCATAAGTATTGCCCGCTTTGTTGGCGCGTCCGCCGCTTTCGCCCAATAATATCCGCTCCCATCATAAACATATAAAATAATTGTACCACAAAAAGACAGCAAAGTCGAGAAATTTTGTGTATTACATTTATTTTCACATCAAGACTTGATTTGCTAATTAAAATGATACACAATTATGGAAATATCTTTAAAACACGAAGAAAACCACCATAACCAACCACATCCAAGCCTACCGCAAATCAGTAAAAGAGTTTTTACATCGCGGCATAGAATCGCTTTTTAATCCACCTATCATAACCCTTTTAGAGCATTTTGGTTATAAGGTTCGTGATTTTTCGGGCTCTCGCAAAGGGGTAGCGGGTCAAATCCTGATTTAGAAACTTGGTAGAAGGATGTTTTGCTGGTCTTGCTGATGAATCCATACATAACAATACGGATAAAAACTATATTGTAAAAAATTCCACAAAACTCCAAAATGAAAAAGCAGGCGATATTATGCCTGCTTTAATCACTAGTATATAGTTACTTACTCCACATAAGAACTTAACGTTTCATCAATATCCCTAACGCTAACATCTAAAATTGGCTAGCAAAGATGCTTGAAATGACAGAACTTCCTTGCATTAGGCTCGACCATCTTATTGTAAATGAAAAATATAACTAAAAACGACAACAAATCAGTTGGCGATAAAGTTTTTATTCGAGAAGAAGTAGCGAAACACTTAAAAATCCTGCAAGTTCTTTTCCTATTTGCTAGAAAAAATGTTTGTGGTCAATTATTGACAAAGAACGTTATTATGGTGTAGAATTAAATGTAGGAAAAGGTGTAAATTCGAATGACGGTGCGAAACAAGCCGTTTTGTCGCTTGATTTATTGCAGTTTAACTTAACGTTGTTATGCACTGCGAGTTTTGCAGCGAAAAGCAGGACATCTTTTGGCGCACTGCAACCAAAGCAGGATGTTTTGAAATATCTTGAAAAGGACTCGATGGCAAGGGGGAGACTGAAATAGCTTCCCCACAAGAATGCTGGTAAGCACTAAAAGGGCTACAACGAAATGTCACAAAACCTTTGCTGGTTTGAACCTGTGCTTGAAGCTCCCGAAAGTCTTAAAATAGATTGAGCAGACAATTAAAGGCAATAGTGCTATTCATTACAAAATCGGCAAACTAAATAGTCAGGACTGACAAGAATATTTGCAAGAAACTCTTGCTATGCTACGACCAACTAATAAAGAAGTTTATATAAGTAAATGCTTGTGAGAGGTCACTTATGATGTGGAGCCATTTGAGAGCGAGATATACCCTAGAAAATATGTTGTTAGGGTTATCGGGGTTTTGAGTTTATTCGCTTCTTACAGAGACAAAAAGTAAATTTCGCCAACCTGTTAGACCATAAAAGTTTTTGGCTTTTGCGAGGCAAGAGATATAGAAATTCTACTGGAAACACCTAAATATAGTGAAAGTGTTTAATCAAGACAACTAAAAATAAATTTTGGAGACCACAACTATGGCCGTAAAGAAAAGCGAAATATACAGCAGCCTCTGGGCGAGTTGCGATAAACTGCGTGGCGGTATGGACGCATCGCAGTATAAGGATTATATTCTTACGATGTTGTTTGTAAAATATGTGTCGGATAGGTACAAAGGGCAACAGTGGGCTGACATCATCGTGCCAGACGGCGGCTCGTTTGACGATATTGTTGCAGTAAAAGGCAAGGATAACATTGGCGAGGAAATGGATGTTGTTATCAGCAAACTTGCCGAAGCAAACGGGTTGCGCAATGTTATAACCAATGCAAAATTTAATGATGAAACGAAACTCGGTAAAGGCAAGGAGCAGGTGGATAAGCTCACTGGACTTGTTGCAATTTTTCAGCGTCCAGAGTTAGACTTTTCACGCAATAGGGCCGATGGGGATGATATTATTGGCGATGCCTATGAATATTTAATGAGAAATTTTGCCACAGAAAGTGGCAAAAGCAAAGGTCAGTTTTACACGCCTGCCGAAGTGTCGCGTATTATTGCAAATATTATCGGAATAGACAAGGCGAAAAGCACAGAAACAACTGTATACGACCCAGCTTGCGGCTCAGGTTCTCTGTTAATAAGGGCTGCTGATGTTGCCCCAGTTGAAGTCACTATTTACGGGCAAGAAAAAGACATCGCAACCGCTGGTTTGGCGAAAATGAACTTCGTTTTGCACAATAAAGCGTCTGCCGATGTTGTTGGCAATGCGAATACATTTTCAGACCCACAATATTTCAAAAATGCTGACAATACAGAGCTAAAACAATTTGATTATGTCGTTGCAAATCCTCCATTTTCTATGAAAAACTGGACTGCTGGAATCGTTGGCAATGAGTATGGTCGTTTTGATGGTTATGGTGCGACTCCTCCTGAAAAAAACGGGGATTATGCTTGGCTTATGCACATAGTCAAGTCTATGAAGTCAAGCGGCAAAGCTGCGTGTATCTTGCCGCACGGGGTACTGTTTCGCGGCAATGCCGAGGCAACTATTCGGGCTTCACTCATCAAAAAAGGTTATATCAAAGCGATAATCGGATTGCCTGCCAACCTGTTCTATGGAACAGGCATACCTGCCTGCATAATTGTTCTTGACAAAGAAGGTGCAGGGAGCAGAAGCGGCATCTTTATGATTGACGGAAGTCGCGGCTTTATGAAAGACGGTAACAAAAACCGACTTCGTGAACGTGATATATACAAAATTGTCAGCGCATTTCTTGAATGGCGAGAAGATGAAAAATTTTCTCGCTTTGTGCCCCTTTCTGAAATCGAGCGCAACGATTACAATCTCAATATTCCTCGCTATATTGACAGTAGCACCGCCGAGGATTTGCAAAACATCGACGGGCATTTGAATGGTGGCATTCCTTCCGTTGATGTGGATAGCTTGTCAAAGTATTGGGAGCTGTTTCCAAACCTTAACCGCGTACTGTTCACGCCATTGCGCGATGATTTCTGTTCATCGGCTCTTCCCAAAGAAGAAATATCTCATACTATCTATGCAGATAGCGAGTTTTCTGCGTATGCTGACCGCATTGATGACGCAACGGAAGCGTGGAAGTCTTTTGCGTGGAACAAACTCACAGGAATTAATAACGACACAAACATAAAAGCCTTGATAAACGAACTAGCAGAAGAAATTTTGTGCCAATTTGAACCCATAACATTGCTTGATAAATATGATGTTTATCAAGTTTTGCTTGCATATTGGAATGATAC
>WRBU01000072.1 GCA_009784355.1 Defluviitaleaceae bacterium | reverse complement strand
CAGCCCAAACTGCCAAAAGGTTACACCTGCAAGGTTGTGTTGAGCGTAAATAGAGAGAAGCTCACGCATGGAGCGTTCTTCGTTTTGCCAAGCGGTAATGCGCATTTGGGTGCCGCCTTGGGTGAAGTAGTGGACGGCGACATATTGGCGCAGAAGGTAGTCCCAATGAAAGTTTGCGCCACGGTTTTGCATATGGGTGCGTCCGTACATCATGCCAACGGCACGATGGCGTTGCTGCGGGGCATAGGCAGTGCCCCATGGCAAAAGCTCCCATTCGCCTGTCTGCATATTAAATAGCTCTGTAAAAATACGGACATATGTTGGCAAGCCTAGTACAATTTGTTCTGCTGGTACTTCGTTCATTGTGTTAAGCACAGCTTCTTGCACCCACGGGAAACTTGCCACAGGGCCAGCCGTTGCAGATGTGGTGTAACGCTCGTTATATGCCATTATTGTTACAAAATCTACAGTTTTGCCTATTTCCGTGCGGTTCCACCACATATTCCACGGCATGGGCTCAAAGGTTGCCACAGAAAGCACAACCCCTGCTTCACGCATTGGCACGGAAAGTTCGCGCAAAAATTGAATAAAGTATTCAGCTTCAGGCGGGCGAACTTCTTCATAGTCCACATTTATGCCGTCAAGACCAAATTGGTGTACTTGCTGCATAATGTTTGCGATTACATTATCACGAATTTCGGCATCCATAAGAACAAGGCGGGCGACTTCGTTGCTAAAATTCCCCGGACCGCCGTTAATCCAAAATGCATCGGAAATCATAGCCCAAACTTCCAGCCCATTTTGGCGAGCCCACTGCATATAGGCATTATTTGCCATCGAAATAATAGTGCCGTCGCGGGCTTCAGAGCAAAAATACATCCATGTTGGCGAAATTACATTAAGCCCCAAAGGTGCGTTAAGGTTAGCCACATTTGACGCCGCTGTGTGGTTTGTTACCAGATGCCAAGCCATATTAATTGACCCGTCAAAGCTAGGCTGTGTTATTGGGCGGCGGGTTTCCGCAATGGGTTGCGCCAAAATAATGTCGCTTGGCTCATTCCCAAAACTTCCTGAATAAGCATAGCCCATCAAGCCGCTTGAAGTTTGCACGAAATAAAAATCTCCGTCTTCCCGCCAAAGCCTTACCTGTTCCCCAATTTCCAAATGACCCAAAATGGGATGATGATTGCCAGCGCCAGTGCGCAATGGTAAATCTGCATCAATTTGGTAAAACACTGCGTTTTCACGGCGCAAATCCATAATTAAGATATTGTACTCTTCTTGAAAATCAAATTGAACCCCATAACGGCTTTGCACCATGTATGCAGGCAAAAACGCCATTTCACCAATTTGGATGATGGGTGTTGCAAGCTGACGCTCTTGCCAATTTACAGTATAAACATTGGAATTTGGTGTAAAGCGTAGGATTTCTTCGTAGGTAGAAATGGTAAGGCGGGGTGTGTTTGGCTCCCAAAAAATATGCCCGTCAACGTGTGTTCGCAAAAAATTGGCAGGCAAGTATAGTGTGCCGTCAATAAAAGTCGGCGACGGATGAGGTTGGATATATTCGCCGTCAATAGCAACAACCATACGGCTTGGGTCAAAATGGCTATGATGGGAAAAAAAGCTAATTTCCTCCATATTGATAAAATTTGCTCCTTGATTTTCCGAAGAGTTTTCGTCATCATCGCCATTGCGCAAAACGCTTATTACCAAAAAAGAGACCAAAGCCAAAATAACCACGACAATTATAATAATAGGCAACACCTTTGTGTTTTTCTTCAAAATTCGCCACAACCTCTCAAAATATATCCTTGCATTATAACATTATATGCAGTCATAAGTCAAGCTACAACGGCGAAATAAACAAGCATATTTTTACTATCCTCTCATAAAATGTAGACAGACCATAACTATAACCATAACATGAGAGGAGCAAATACTTTGAACACAGAAAATACAGCAACACCTTTAACACCTTTTGTAAACAAAATTTTTTTAAGCGGTGAAATAGCGTCGGAATACGCATTTAGCCACGATGTTTTTGGCGAGGGCTTTTATAATTTTGATATTTTGGTGCCAAGGCTGAGCGATGCCCACGACCTGTTGCCCGTAACCATTTCAGAGCGCATTATAGAAGGTAACCGATTTACGTCTGGTGAAAACATCGACATAATAGGGCAGATACGCTCTTATAACAACTACATAGAAGCGGAAAACCGCAACCGCCTTGTGCTGACGGTTTTTGCAAAAGACTATAACTTTGCAGGGGATGGGTCAAATATTAATCCAAATGATGTTTTTTTAGATGGCTACATTTGTAAGCCTCCAATATACCGCACAACACCTTTTGGAAGGGAGATTTGCGACCTGCTTTTGGCTGTAAACCGCTCTTACAACAAGTCGGACTATATTCCGTGCATCACATGGGGGCGCAACGCACGTTTTGGTGCAAAACTTGCTGTGGGGGACAATATAAAAATTTGGGGAAGGATGCAAAGCCGAATCTACCAAAAGAAGCAAGAAGACGGCTCTGTTATTGACAAAACTGCCTATGAAGTTTCTGTATCACGTATTGAGAGCGGAAAACCAATGCAATAACCTGTTGACAAAGAGTGTGTATGTGGTACAATAAAATAAAACCATACATACGGAGGTAGATAATTATGAAAGTGGAGCATTATGTGGAGATTTTTGGCGAGCAAACTGACATGAAAAGGCTGAGCGATATTGTAAAAGAAATTTGGAAGGGCGAGGGCAATTTGGTTAAAGACCTTGTCAGCATAGAAATATACTTTAAGCCTGAAGAAAAGATGTGTTACTACGTTATTAACGGCGATGTTCAAGGAAAATTTCAAGTTTAGTATTATTTAACAGCCATTATCTGCCGATATATACCTACAAACTATATTTGGAGGTGAGGGCTGTGATTTCAAAAATTGCTGTTGCAAACACATTTTTTAAAAACACTTGCCAAGCACCGCCACGGACGGATGGTGCTGTTTCTGAAACAAAAGAAACAAAAAAAGAGATTTTAGGAGACCTTTTTGAAAAGCGAAAGGTAATTGCAAATTGCCCAGCAAACAGAAGAGCTTTTTACATTAATATTTTTCAAGACAACCTTAATGCCGCACGTGAAGCGGCAGAAGCTCAAGCGGAGCATTTTCGCAAAATGCGCATTGCCTTTGAAATAGCTGCACGCATAATGCGTGGGGACAATGTGCCGCAAAAAGATAAGGATTTTTTAATGAAGCATAGTCCGGGGCTGTTTAAATTAGCCATGACGGCAAGACCAACAGACAATGACGACGCAAAAGACCACAAAGAGGCATTGTCGGATGAAGCAAACGGCGGAAGCAGCCAAGTAACGGCGGAAACAATGCAAATTATAAGCAGTACGCAAGTTGCTTCAATATCAATATAAAATTTAGTCCAAATGCTTTTGCAGCGAAGCGCAAAAGCATTTGGACTATTTTGTGTAACAGTGCTTTTGTACGCATCAGCAGTGGCTGGTGAAAGTGTTGCGGTGAAAACTATGGTTTTAACCGATGATATAAAGTCAAATACCAACTTCTAATAATCCAAATTCTGTTTGCGCATTTCGTCAGTTTGTGCTAAAATCATTAAAGGGGTTTTAAAACATACATTCGTAGGTTCGGGGGCAGGGGAATGGAGCGTGTTAAGTTTGCTATAATTCAATTAGGCGAAAGCAAGCACAAAGATGAATGGAATTTTTTGAATAAATTAAAATTGAAAAGCGACTCAAAACTATTTGAAATTACGAGCATTAGTAGGGTTGCATTGCCCCAAAGTGATTTTTGGGGATACGCAGATGAGACCTTATTAAGTCTAGTTAGGCATCACGAAGACGCAGATTACACCATGTGTTTTATTGACTATCCGCTAGATGGAAATTTTTTCGTTAGGCGTTTAAGTGATAAAATTGCTGTTGCCACTTTCTTTGATACCAGCAACATTTTCAGCGAAGCAAATGTTGATTTGTGCAATTATGTTTTGTTGATTTTATATAAAGCTGTGGCACTCTCAAAAATTGACACAAGCTCCGAAACGATACGTGGGCAATTCCATGACGAAACTAGAGGTTGCCTGTTTGATATGTGTGGTCTGAAAGAGGACATTATTGTCAGTGCGACCAATCCTAAAATTTGCTTTGATTGTGAAGCAAGACTGCGAAAGACCTTGTTGGATGCCGAGTTTTTAGGTGTGTTAGATAAGGAATTGAAACGCATTAGAAAATCTCTATATTTCCGCATAACTGATTGGATTAAAAAACATCCGATTCTCTCGCTTTTGATTGCTATAAGTTCAACAATTCTGCTTAACTTGATAGCTTCACTAATTTATGAATTATTGCGGAATTTCTTTACTAACTGTTAGTTGATTGCGGAAACTAAAACAAAGCCTTATGCGTAATAATGTAGAGCAGTAGAAATTTTAATAAAAGGGAGTGTAATCACCATGAGCAGAAAAATTTTAGTAGTAGATGACGAAAAAAATATTGTTGACATTGTGGCATTTAACTTGCATAAAGAGGGGTACGACGTTGCTGTGGCTCGGGATGGGGCTTTTGCCTTGGAAGCCTTTGAAAAGGAAAATCCCGACCTTGTAATTTTAGATATAATGATGCCAAAAATGGACGGTTTTGAGGTATGCAAAAAAATAAGAGAAAAGTCGCAAGTTCCAATCATTATGCTTACTGCAAAGGCAGAAGAAGTGGATAAAGTGCTTGGTTTGGAGCTTGGTGCGGATGACTACGTTGTTAAGCCTTTTGGCGTGAGGGAGCTTTTGGCAAGGGTTAAGGCAAATTTGCGCCGCAAAGAGCCGCCGCAAACTGCAGCAGAATCAAATATTTTACATTTTGGAGATATTACAATAGACATTGGTAAATATGAGGTGTGCCGCGGTGATGAGGCACTTGATTTGACTCATCGGGAATACGAGCTGACAAAGTTTTTGGCAGCTAACAACGGTCAAGTTTTTTCCCGAGAGCAGCTTTTGGAAAAAGTTTGGGGCTACGAATATTTTGGCGATGTACGCACAGTGGATGTTACCATACGCCGCCTGCGGGCTAAAATAGAGGAAAATCCCGAAAGTCCAAAATACATTTTAACTCGCCGTGGGGTAGGGTATTATTTTAAAGCGGAGTAAAAAATGAGTATAGTAGGTGCGTCAATAAATGCCGCCGCCATTTTGGCTGGCGTGGGACTAGGTTTGCTGCTTAAAGGCCGTTTAAAAGAGCGCGTGTCCCAAACAACATTAAAAGCACTTGGGCTTTGCGTTTGCATTGTGGGCATTTCTTCTGCAATCGGCGGCGATATTCTTCTGATGGTGGTTGCTCTTGCCTTGGGTGCTGTTTTTGGTGAGATTATCAATATTGATGCCGCACTTAACCGTTTTGGGGTTTGGGCGCAGGGCAAGCTGGGCAAAACAAAAGAAGAAACTACATTTGCCCAAGGCTTTGTAGCGTCAACGCTATTGTTTTGTGTAGGCGCAATGGCTGTGGTAGGCTCTCTTAACAGCGGGCTTTTGGGCGACCGTTCCATCATTCTCACAAAATCTATTATTGACAGCGTGGCGGCAATGGCACTTGCATCCACTTTGGGTTTTGGGGTGCTTTTTTCAGCATTTTCAGTCTTTTTGTACCAAGGTTTTATTGAGTTTTTTGCGGGCTTTTTGCAACCATTTTTAACAGATGGGTTAATTGCTCAAATATCAGCCGTGGGCGGCGTTATGATTTTGGGTATAGGGGTTAATGTTGCCTTGGATGCAAAAATTCGGGTGGCAAATTTATTGCCCGCTTTTGTGTTTGCAGTTTTATACTATATTGTTATTTTGGGATAATGGAAGGGAAAATAAAAGACTTATGGCTGAATTTTGGGATATATTAGACGAAAAGGGCAATGCAACAGGACGATTGCACGAGCGCGGAAAACCTTTGGGGAAAGGGGAGTATAATCTTGCCATTTATATCTTTATAGAAAACGAAAATGGTGAATTTCTTATTTCCAAAAGGTCTTCAAACAAAGAACTGCTTCCTTACATGTGGGAAACAACAGGGGGTAACGCTGTTGCTGGGGATGACAGCTTGACCAGCGCATTAAAGGAAACCGAAGAAGAGCTGGGAGTGATTCTTGACCCAAAAAACGGCACATTAATTAAGCGTTATAGACTAGATTTTGATGATGGAAGCGGAAGGTTTTCAGATGTTTGGCTTTTTAGGCAAAATGTTGACATATCCACTATAATACTTGCTCCCGATGAAACATGTGATGCAATGTGGGCAAGCCGCAACAAAAT
>WRBU01000071.1 GCA_009784355.1 Defluviitaleaceae bacterium | reverse complement strand
ATTTCTTTTGCAGTCATCTACATATACTATGTATCCGTCTGTTACGGATAGGTGGTCATTTGCTAGGGTTATTAGTTTTTTTGTTTTACCGCCGCCGCGCGGGCCTGCTAGTAGGGTTGTCATTTTTTTGTCCTCCTTTAAGGTGGTTTTTTTTATTATAGCATGATTTTTGGGGTGTGGCAAGTGGGAAGTTTTATGTGCCGCATAATTAATGCTACAGCCATTACTGCAAAAACGATGACAATCACAATACTTACCCAAATAAATGTAGCATCAGATAATACACTATCGTTTGTCAAATCACGTACAAATCCGTCTTCAATGGCAACCGTAATTTCAAAAACAAAGCCATCAGACAAAGAACTGCTTGTATCAAAGCCGTGTGCCATAATTTGCATTTCACCTCTGTTAGCTGTCTCCTTCATCGAATAAAATATTTCTCACATATTTATTATACCGAAAAAATTGCTTATGTCAAGGACTTGCAAAAAATGCGGTTTTGTGGTTTAATGATTTGGCGGAGGGATAGCATGAAAAAACACGAAATTATTGAAGTTGAAATAGAGGATATTCGCTTTCCTAACATTGGTTTGGCTTATTTTGAGGGGGCGGAGCTTGAGGTCAAAGGCGGGTTGCCGAAGCAGCGGCTTTTGGTGCGGGTTGTAAAAAAGGGCAAGAAAGGGAATAAAGCCAGCATTATGCGGGTTTTGCGCCCTGCTCCGCAGGAGATTGCACCTGCCTGCCCCATTTTCGGCATTTGCGGCGGTTGTTCGTTTCAAAATATTCCATATGATTATGAATTGGAATTAAAGGCGGACATGGTGAAAAAAATGCTGCTTGATGTTGATGGTGTTACGGAGCGAGTGCTTGATAATTTGGATATTATCGGTTCGCCAAACGGGGGATACCGCAATAAAATGGAATACAGTTTTGGGGACGACGGCAATATTGACGGAGAATTAACCCTTGGTATGCGCAAAAAAGGGAGTTTCTATGAAGCCGTGGACGCAAGCGGTTGTTTGCTGTGCCATCGTGACTTTGGAAAAATTGCTCATGCTACTTTATCCTATTTTAAGGAAAGGGGCGAGATGTTTTTTCACCGCAAACGTGGTGCGGGGACGCTTCGTCATTTGGTTATTCGTCATGGAGCTGTTAAGGGAGAGCTGCTCATAAACCTTGTTACCGCAGGCGAAAACGATTATTCCGAATGGGCAAAAGTGCTGCTTTTACTACCATTGCAAAGCAATATTGTTGGAATTATAAATACAACTACCAATAGTGTCGCAGATGCAATTATTCCCGAAGAAGTCAAGATTTTGCACGGTCGGGACTATTATTATGAAAAATTTGCAAAAAGCGGCATGACCTATAAAGTGCCTTTGTTTGGCTTTTTTCAAACCAACCATTTAATGGTAGAAAGTCTGTATAAAGTCATTGCAGAATTTGCAGGCGAGCTTGATAACAAAACAATTTTTGACCTTTATTGCGGGGCGGGTACAATAGGGCTATACCTTGCAAATACTGCAAAAAATGCAAAGGTTGTAGGGGTTGAAATTATAGAAGCGGCGATTACTGCCGCCAAAGAAAATGCCGATTTAAACGGTGATGCCGCCGTAGAATTTATTGCAGGGGATGTAAAAAATATTGTCAAAGAACTTGCGCAAGCTCCCGACATAATAATTTTAGACCCTCCCAGAGAGGGCATTGTCCCAAAGGCCATCCCCCACATCCTCGCCTTTGACGCACAAAAAATCATCTATGTATCTTGCAAGCCCACAAGCCTTGCCGCAAACCTCCCCGCCTTTATTGACGGCGGCTACACCGTCACCAAAATTAGGTGCGTGGACATGTTCCCACGTACAGCTAATGTTGAGGTTGTGATGTTGTTAGAAAAGATTTGACAAAACAGATGCGGCATGATATAATATTTGGGTTGCTTCATTAGCTCAGGGGATAGAGCGTTTGCCTCCGGAGCAAAAGGTCGTAGGTTCGAATCCTACATGGGGCGATAGACAAAACCTCGATAACATCTGCGTTGTCGGGGTTTTTAATTTATTCAATTACAATAAAAAACTGCATATCGGTTCATCCGTTAAGTTGCTTTATTTCACTTTCCGTCATATGTACAATTCTGTTTTCATCAATTTCAAACTTGGCAGGATATTCATTATACGCCTTTATAAGCGATTTTAACTTGTCGTCACTAAGTTTGTCAGTTTGTCGTCTAAAATTAATCAATTCAGGAAAGTGCTCGATTGTAAACCTGCTGTCGAGTTGAGCAAAGCTATCGCGGTCTATTACTGCTTCTGTTGGATTGTCGTGATAAATCACTTTACACTTGTCAGAGCCAATAGCCTTAAACTCCTTACCTGCCAAGCTACTAAATTGCGCAACCTCTATATGACTGCCATCGCCACTAACACCAACAACTATACAGGGGTGTGCATCTCTGGCAGTTTCGCCTGTATTTTTAAAACGAATCTTTAACGCAAGCACCTGACCGACCTCAATCATTTACGCCCACGTCCATTCTATACAAAATTATAAGAGCATCCTTATACCTCTTTTTATATTCATCGACCCTTGTCACGCTATCCATCTTCTGAGACTTTTTGCCGTGCTTTTCAGCCCATTCTTCATCCTCGTGAGATAATTCAATTAAATCATCAACGCTGGCATTTTTTAACATATGAAACATCCTGTTAAGAAACTCGCTAACGGCATCTTCAAGGTTAGGCTCGATGGCTTCACTTTTTTGCAGCGTGGCATAATTGTGCATGACATCAAGAGCAACTGCTCCATTGGTATAGGCAAATAAATCATCAACAAAAAGAGGCGTGCCAAACCTTGCAATATACATATTTTGCGACAGATGCAAAAATTTATTTAACTTGCCATTGCCTTCATAAAATTTTGCACCATTTCTTTCTATTAAATTTGCACTAAATATCTCTCTGTCCGGGTCTTTTGCCAAAAAATACCTTGCAATATCTACTGCACTAAACATATTACTGCCTCCCTCCATGTCACAATCTTAATACGGTACATTATTATTGTATTACAGGCTTCATATATTGTCAAATGAAATTTTAATCACTCCTCTATTTGAGGAGTTTTTTGTTTGCGGGCTTTTGCAAGCTCCGCTACGCCCATGACGAGCAAAAACCCAGCAAAAATTTTGCGCAGCACGTCGCCTTGCATATTTAATGCAATGATTGAGCCTGCGACAGCACCTATAATGCCGCCAACAATCATCATGGGCAGTATTTTAGTTTCTATTTTGCGGTTTTTGGCGTGGATGATGAGGGCAAAAATTGCGGTTGGAATAAAGTAAAGCAGGTTAATGTTTTGGGCGGCATGTTGGCTTTGGGCAAAAAACATTGTGAGGGCGGGGATTAAAATTACGCCGCCGCCAATGCCTAGCCCCGACAAAACGCCAGCAACCACGCCTACAAAAATGAGAAGAAAAATGCTCATGCAAAAAACATCCTTACGGCAGCAAAAATCATTATGCCGCCAAATATTAAATGAAGCCAGCGGGCAGATATTTTTGCCAGCCATTTTGCGCCCGCAATGCCGCCTGCTATGCCCCCAACAGTCACCCAAAGAGCCGTCATAAGTTCTACATCGTATTTAAAAAGGTATATTGCGGCTGATACAAGGGTTAGGGGCAATATTATTGCAATAGCAGTAGCATGGCATCGGTGCGTTTCTAACTTAAAAAATTTGCGCAATGATATAACAGCAGCCACACCGCCGCCAGAGCCCAAAAGCCCGTTTAATATGCCGCAAACCACACCCACAACAATTTTTTTCATTGACAATCCTCCCCTTTTATAATTATAATGTCCGTAGGATGTGATAAAATGTATAACCGCAGAAATGCAAAAATTGTAAAAATTGGGGGCATCGCCATCGGCGGCGACCATCCTATAACCATACAAAGCATGACTAACACAAAAACAGCGGACGTTGCCGCAACTTTGGCGCAAATAAAGGCTTTGTACGAGGCAGGCTGTGAAATTGTGCGGGTTACTGTAAACAATCCAAAGGCGGCAGAAGGCTTTGCCCAAATTCGCCGTAAGGTTGATTTTATGCCCATTGTGGCAGACATTCATTTTGACCACCAAATGGCTTTGGCGGCAATAAACGCAGGTGCTGATAAAATACGCATAAACCCCGGAAACATAGGCTCTCGTGAGAAAGTGGCGGCTGTTGTTGCCGCTTGCAAGGCTCGGGGTATACCTATACGTGTTGGGGTAAACAGCGGGAGTTTGGAGCAAGACTTGGTGGATGCGCACGGCGGCGTAAGTGCCGAAGGGCTTGCGGCATCCGCCCTTCGCAATGTGCGCTTGCTTGAGGAATTGGATTTTGACAATATAGTAGTGAGCATGAAGGCATCAAACATCCCTATGACCCTTGCCGCACACGAAATTTTGTCCCCCCAAATCCCCTACCCTCTTCATATTGGCATTACCGAGGCGGGGACATTATACAGCGGGACAATAAAATCCACAGCAGGACTAGCCGCTCTTTTAACCCGCGGCATGGGCGACACACTGCGCATTTCCTTAACCACAGACCCCGTGGAGGAAATTAAAGCTGCAAAAGAACTGTTGCAATCCCTTAAAATACGCCGTTTTGGCACAGAAATAATTTCATGCCCTACATGCGGACGCACGGAGGTTAATCTTGAGCAAATTGCAAACGAAGTACAAGCCCGCATTGCCCATGTGAAAACCCTGCTGACCATTGCAATTATGGGCTGTGTAGTAAACGGCCCCGGCGAGGCAAAGGAAGCAGACATCGGCATTGCTTGCGGCAAAGGCGGCGGGCTGTTGTTTAAAAAAGGTGAAATCGTGGCACGCATCCCCGAAGATAAGCTCGTAGACGTGCTGGTGGCGGAAATTGAGGGTATGTGTGATGAGCAATAACCCCAAAAGAAAACCAAACAGAATACCAAAATACGACTATTCGCAAATAGGAGCATATTTCATAACCATCTGCACCAAGGACATGAAGCACCTATTCGGTCACATCGTAGGGGCGGCATCCTGCCGCCCGCATACCCTCTTGTCAAACACAGGCAAAATAATAGAAAATGAAATAAACACCCTATCAACAACATATGAAACACTAACGGTTGACTGTTATATAATTATGCCTAATCACATTCATTTGTTGGTTTCCATACACGGCAGTATCGGGCGGCAGGATGCCGCCCCTACATTATCACGTGCTATTGGGATGTTTAAAAGGGCTGTTTCTATTAAGTCTAAAACTTCACCTTGGCAAAAGGGTTTTCACGACCATGTTATACGCAATGATAGAGCATATCAAAAGATTTGGCAGTATATTGAGAATAATCCTTATACTTGGGTTGAGGATAGGTATTACACACAGGAGGGCAGCTGAGTTATGAAAAATTTCACACAGGCAATTTTACAACCGCAGGAGCACTTTTCACGCATAATAAAAAACATACCCGCCAACATGAAGTTCGCCTTTGCGGCGGCGGTTATCATTTTTGCCGCCGTGCATGGCTTTGGCTTTTTGCACAAATTTTTAAATGAAGACAGCATGTATCATTTTCATTCGTCTTTGGGGTATTTGTATCAAAGCGGGCGTTGGGCGTTGGTTGGCTTACAGCACATCCGTGGTTTTTACAATGCCCCGTGGATAATTGGGCTTTTTGCAATGGCATATATGTCCATTGGCATAAACCTTGCCACATGGGTGCTTGGCATTAAAAACCGCCTTTACATCGTGGTTTGCGCCATTTTGATAATCACTTTCCCTGCTTGGGCAAACCAGTTTATGTACGACTTTATGGCGGATGCCTATCCTGCGGCGTTTTTGCTTGCAACAGCCGCCATTGCCGCGTGCAAAAAATGGAAATTTGGCTTTGTCGCAGGGGGTTTTGCCCTTATGCTCTCCATGGCGTTATACCAGTCGTTTTTAGGCTTTGCCATTGGGCTTGCTCTTATCGTGCTAATACGCCAAATAATGGAAAAGTCCCCGACAACCAAAGAAATTTTGATGACGGGATTGCGGTTTTTAATATGTGGTATTTTGGGGGCTGTGCTATATTACGCCAGCGTACAAGTGTCTTTGCTTATCACAGGCGGTCAGCTTTGGGACTACCAAGGCATGGACGGCATGGGGTCTTTGAGCTTCTCACAGATACCATCGTCCATTGTTGCGGCGTACACGGGCTTTTTTCAAGGTTTTGTGCCTGCCGAAGGTGTGGTCATCAACAACCTCGCCGTATCAAACGGGCTTTTTGTGCTATATGTCATTGCATTTTTGCTAACAATGTATCTTGTGGTGCGAAGT
>WRBU01000070.1 GCA_009784355.1 Defluviitaleaceae bacterium | reverse complement strand
TTTACTTTCGTCATTGTGTCGCTAAAACCTGCGAAAATGTGGTCAACTAGGGTGATGGCTATCATTGCTTCACACACCACAGCGGCACGGGGTGCAATTACTGTATCATGCCGACCTTTGCCACCTATGGTCGGTGGTGGTTTAAAATATATTTTAACAACAATGTCATTTCCGTCGGAAATACCAGCTAAAATACCTTTGTCTAGCGGGTTATGCTCGGAGCCACACATTTCTGCCGCTTTAATACCCACGCAAAATTCGACAGCACGGCTTCCACCAATAGACATTAATGCCTTGGATATATCGGCATCCAATTTACCAAATACAGGTTTTCCAATGCCTGCTTTCAAGCCCTTTATAGTACACAACACTGTGCTACCAATGGAATCGCCGCTTTTAATTTCTGTATCAGAAATTTCAAAGTTAGATTCTACAACAACGCCCAGCTCACTCAAAATCATCTTTGCTACAACCCCAGCAGCAACACGTGCGGCGGTTTCTCGTCCGGAAGCACGCCCGCCGCCACGATGGTCGCGATAGCCAAATTTTGCATGATATGTAAAATCACCGTGGGCAGGGCGGAAAACATCTTTAAATTCATCATAATCCTGTGGGCGTTGATTGTGGTTTTTAATTATCAACGCAATGGTTGTACCAAGAGTTATATCCTCAAAAACCCCTGAAACAATTTGTACTTCATCAGCCTCATTGCGAGGTGAGGTTAGGGGGCTTATGCCGGGCCGCCTTCGCTGCATATCTGCCAAAAAACAGTTTGCAGTCAGCATAACTCCGGCAGGACAACCATCTATAACAACACCGATAGCTTCCCCATGACTTTCACCAAAAGTGGTAATACGAAAAATATCCCCAAAGCTATTACCCATATCGCACATCCTTTTCATAAATATTTTCTTGACTTTAAATTGGTGTTGTGCTATGATTGTAAGCAATTTTCAAATTACGGAGTGTTTTATATGCTATCACTGTCAAAGCAAATTGACCATGTATTGCGGCCCGTCTACAAAAAAAGGGTAGGGGTTATCATTTTAAAAATGGCAAATATTTTGGTGTCAATTTTGCCGCCTTTATTAACTACAAGACTTATAGATAATTTGCTTGACTACAGCGGCAATAACGCTATGCGTTATATTGCCATTATTGCCAGTGTTTTGGTAGTTTATTTTTTGGTGGATTGGGGGCAGGATTACTTTTGGTACCGCATGGAATATATTGGTACGGGATTAGTCCGTTCTTATATTTTTGCTAATGTTATCCGCAAAAACTATATTTTTTTTAAGGAACATAATATAGGCGAAATTGAAAGTAAGGTGGTTCATGATGCCGAAATTTACGCCCACTCAAAGCTATCCCGTGTGCCAGAGCTTTTTTTAAACATAATGAATATTTTGATTATTTTAATAGTGCTACTTTTCGTTAATTTAACACTAATGTTGACTGTGGCAGCTTTTTCGGTGGTTTTCTTTGTTGTGTACAAATTAATTAATAAACGGTTGCGGGATGCATCATTAAAAGAACGCGAAGGTTTAACAGATGTTTTAACCAGCACCAACGAAATTTTGGCTGGTGCACCAACCATACAGCTTTACGGTGAAGTAAAGTATTTTTCTAAACGCTTTGGTGAAACTGTGGATAAATACGAGCATTTGCTAATAAAGTTACGTAAATGGAGAGGGCTGGCTCTTGCATCTACAAATAAAATAGTGGGGCTCTTGCCATTAGCCGTTGTCTTCGTGGGGCTTGGACTGTATGCTACGGGCGCAATTTCTTTGAGCTATGTATTTATGTTTTATATACTGCTACCCTATTTAGCAGACCCAATAAAGTCTTTGACGGAATATAACATCGACACACAAAATGCTAGAGCAGTCGAAAATAGGTTGGAAGAAATGCTTTCCGAAAAAAAGCAAAAAAGGCTTGGCCTTGAAAACATCGAAAAAATAAATCGCCTAGAATTTTCGGATATTAATTATTCTTACAATCCTGCTAACCCAATTTTGGAATACGTAAATTTCTCCATTTCATCTGGTGATGCTATTGCAGTTGTCGGACCTTCTGGCGGCGGCAAGACCACATTTTTGCGAATGCTAAAACGTCAAGTAATTCCCACTTCGGGCAGGGTACTTGTAAATGGCATTAACCTGCACGACATTGCAGAAAAGAGTTATTTAAAGCGCGTTACAATAGTTAGTCAAGAAATCTTTGTTTTTGACGATAGCATTAAAGAAAATATTAAATTCGGCAAAGAAATCAGCGACGAAAGAATGACAAGGATTATTGAGCTTTGCGCCTTGGAGCATTTAAATATTGAAGAAAATGCAGTTAATTTATCTTCGGGTGAACGTCAGCGTCTTGGTTTGGCGCGGGCTTTGGCTTGTGAATTTGATATTCTTATTCTTGATGAACCTACGTCAGAGCTTGACCATGATACAGAAATGCGAATTATTGAAACTTTAAAAAAAGTACAGACAAAAAGGGGATGTATGCTTATTGTTGTAACTCATAGTGAATCTGTTATCAATGATTTGTGTAATAAAATGTTGGTTTTAGGGAAAAACATAAAATAACCATATGGGATGTTAAAACAACATCCCTTATTTTTTGTTTAACTTTGAAAAATTAGTATTAACTATTGTAGCAATTGGCAAACCTATAACAATGGCAAGCACAATTTGCATTGCATTGTTTGGCACAAAAGCCATCGGCACAGCCCAAGGAACACCAAACATAATGACTTGTCCGACATACATAGACGGAATAAGCCATAGCCCGCCAGCAATAGCAGCAAGGATATTAAGCCAAAGATTTTTTCCGCTTGCACCCTTTAAATGCGAGATGCTTCCGAAAATCAAACCCAAAATAGGGCGGCTAATTAAATTAATTGGAGCCCAAGGAGCAAGAGAGAAAACAAGATTAAATAAAACCATGCCCAAAGAAGATATAGCTGCCATTTTTGGTCCAAAAACCAATGCAATAATAAAAACGATGGTTGTGCCCAAATGCACTTGTCCAGCCCCCGTTATATCCGGAGAAGGTATACGCAAAAAAGCCGTGGCTATAAAAACCAAGGCTATAAAAAGTGCTGATAATACAAGATTCATTGTTTTTTTGTCCATAAAATCACCAAGAGCAATTATATCAAAGTCAAGACTTTTTGTCAATCAAAAAATCATCACTTGCAAACAATACAGTTTTATGATATTCTTTTGTCATAGTGAAATGAACTTATAGTGAATCAACTTGTAAACACTAACACGAAGTGTTAAAGCGTTTTCAAGTTGAATGAACGACCGACACCGACGTAGGCGAAGCCGAAGGAGGTGTCAGATTTGCATAGCAAATCAGATGTTATACTTATTTTAAGTATAACATCTATAAATTAGTAATTGAAGGAGCTTTCATGTTATCGCCAGATAAGTCAAACAATTTCATGTTTATTTTAATGATATTTTTAATTGTAGCTTCATTTGCGCAATTAGGAATTATAATCATGCTCGGCGAGCCATCGATGCCTAGCTGGTTTGGGTTAGTGATAACGCAAGTTGTCTATATTGGCGTACCGTGCGCTATATATTTAATTATACATCGAAAAAGCATTCGTCAAATTTTACCAATGCGCAAGCTGGGTGTCAAAAATATTGCAATGATAGTAGGAATGTCTATTGCTCTATACCCCCTTGTCATTTTGCTAAACTTTGTAACAACACTATTTTTTGGCAGTCATTTGGCAGAAACCATGGAAAACATGCAGTATGAGAGCGGTATTTTGATTATGCTAATCTTATTCCCCATACTGCCCTCGATTTTTGAAGAAGTCGCTATGAGGGGCATAATTTTTTCGGGTTTTAAAAAAGTCAAGATATTTGTTGCCGCTATTATTAATGGATTGTTTTTTGGTGCATTGCACCAAAACTTTAACCAATTTTCGTATGCGTTTGTAATTGGGTTCATTATGTGTTATATGATGTATTACACAAAGTCTATTTGGGCACCAGTTTTGTGCCACTTTGTAGTGAATATTATGGGCATTTTAATTCCTTATTTATTAACGAGATTTGTCAATACTGATGCATTAGAAGAGACCACCCAAGTAGCAGGGCAAAGCTCATACGAGTGGCAAGAGTATTTGTTTGTGTTTTTTGGGCTTGCCGTCTTTGCCGCTATTGCTATGGGCATTTTTATAATAATTTACATCGCTTATAAACGCCATAATTTGAAGCGCAACAATGATGAAGGTGTTATTACCAACACCTATATGCAAGCAGTTGAGAATGGAGAAGCAAAGCCAAAGGCATTGACTGGGGGCTTTTGGGGTGCTATGGGATTAGGTTTAGGCTGGATGTTGCTCATACAGTGGGCAATGTCTATGATGTGATAAGTATGAAATTTATTATTGACAATGGAATTAGCCATAATGACGTACAAACTATGGCACAAGTTTTTTTCCAACTAACGAGCTTTGATATAGTGAAGAAATTGCCCCAGCATGGGCTTTGTATTACTGTGGAAAAAAATAATACAAGCATTCTTGTACAGCTCTATAATGATGCCACTCCCACAGGCGATGTGTTTTGTCGTTCATTAAACTTACATAATGCCGCAGCATGGGCTGTTTATGATGCACTAACTGCACACACGGGATACAAACCTCCTTGGGGTGTGCTTACAGGCATACGTCCCGCTAAATTGATTAGCGCAATGCTTACCCAAGGCAAAACTAAAGAGCAAGCAATCCAAAAAATGACAAAACACTATTTGGTACAAAATGACAAAGCCGAGCTTTGTGCAAATGTGGCACAAACACAAAAAAATGTAATGCTTTCAAGTCCTAATGATGCTATTAGCGTCTATATTAATATACCATTTTGTCCAACAAAATGCCATTATTGTTCCTTTGCGGCGTATCCTATGGGCAAATATGCAAATCGTTGTGATGGTTATATGCTTGCGTTGCAAAAAGAATTGGAATATTTGGGGAAGGTCAGCCACAACAAATTTATTGAAAATATCTATGTCGGCGGAGGAACACCGACCGCACTGTCTTTGACACACTTTAAAAAACTGCTCAACGACATATCAAAAAACTTTGATACCAAAAACTGCTTTGAATACACTATCGAAGCAGGCAGACCAGATACTATTTGTGATGAAAAATTGATGCTTATGAAACAGCATGAAGTAAACCGAATTTCCATCAACCCACAAACATTGAATGACGACACATTGCAAAAAATCGGACGCAATCATAGCTCGCATGATTTCTTTAAGGCATACGAACAAGCTCAAAAGCACGGATTTAAACACATAAATATTGACCTAATTTTGGGTCTTGAAGGCGAAGAAGTGCAGGATGTGCTAAACACACTGAATGGCATTGCAGTCCTTGACCCAAATTCCGTAACCGTACATTGCCTTGCCGTTAAACGTGCATCAAAGCTATGGGAAGATGGCTCTGCAAAAACTTCTGTACATACTATGGAAGAAATGTTAAGCATTACTGCCGACTTTATGGACAAAGCAGGGCTTAAACCGTATTATCTGTATCGTCAAAAAAATTCTTTGGGGAATTTTGAAAATGTAGGATATGCAAAAACAGGCTTTGAGGGAAGATATAATATTGCCATGATGGAGGAAACCCGAAGCGTTTATGCCGCAGGCTGCGGTGCAATAACGAAACTGGTGAATTTGCAAAGCAACCAAATTGAACGTATTGTCAATGTGCGGGAACTAGACCAATACATCACAAGGATTGACGAAATGATAGAGCGCAAGGGGGCAGTGCTTGGATGGGTTTGATGGAGAAGACGCGTACTGTTTGTTTTTCTGGTCATAGACGCGTGGATTTTGATATGGACGACTCCTATATGGGCAAAATGCTACAAAATGAACTAATAATGATAATTAAGAATAGCATTAAAAGTGGATTTAATACGTTTTGTACGGGTATGGCGCAAGGCTTTGATATTATTGCCGCCGAAGCTGTGTTAAAAGAGCGATATAATCACGCAGAATGTATCAAATTAATTTGTATTATACCATATCGGGGACAAGAAAACAAATGGGGCGAAAAATGGAAAAGGCGCTATGATAATGCATTAAAAGCCAGCGACGACTTTTATGTTCTCAACGACAGATTTGTAATAGGGTGCTATCACGAACGCAATCGCTTTTTGGTAGACAATTCAAGCCGCTTGGTCGGACTGCATAGCGGAAAAACAGGCGGCACGGAGCACACCTTTAAATACGCACAGGAAAAAGGATTAGAAATAATCAATCTTTGGGACAAACTAGGGGATGCGGAAGATGAGAGAACAAATTGACTACTCACAATATCAATTAAGTAT
>WRBU01000069.1 GCA_009784355.1 Defluviitaleaceae bacterium | reverse complement strand
GGTGTCGTCGTTACATGCTAGGCATGTTGGGGCGTGTCTTACAAGGATTATTGTTGCGCCTTGTGTTATTACCTCGAATTGATCGCCCGTGTAAATACCTAGTTGTTCTCTTGTTGTTCTTGGCAGTACGATGCGGCCAAGTTCGTCGACTGTGCGTATGGCACCTGTGTCTTTTGCGGTTGTTTGCTGGATTTTAAAAGTTGACATAATAATGTCCTCCTCTTATGTAATATTATGGTATTTACCATTAATTACAATTTATCACAAAAGGGGGAATTTGTAAAAAGGAAATGATACAAAATTATTGATGTTTCCCAATTTGTGTTTCGACAAAAGGTGCGTTTGTGTACCAAAAAAACGGATAGAGGTTAATCTTTCCGCTTTTTGGATGATTTTAAATGATGGTACGAAGAAGGCTTAATTGGGTGTTGCTGGACTAACATTCGTCGTCTATTTCAATGTCAATAACAATAGGTGGTAGTGTGATGCTCATTGGGTCGATTGGATAATGAGGAGTACCATCGCCACCAAAAACAATAGTTACACTTGCGGTGAATAAGGCGATTAGAGTCAAAATCCCCGACAACAGTCTTTTTTTCATATATTTACACCATCCTCTCATAAATTTCGAGCATTGCTTTTCTTGCTTGTGAAATCTTCTTTTGTTTGCTTGTTCTTTCAAAATGGCGTATGAGAAGTTTGTACTAGCAATCGCTGTCAATGTCAATAACAATAGGTGGTAGTGTGATGCTTGTTGGGTCGATTGGGGGTCTAGCAGGGTGTCCAAAAACAATAGTTGCGTTTGCAGTGAATAATATAACCAAAGCTAAAACTACTGATGATAGCCTTTTTTTCATATACTTACACCATCCTCTCATAAATTTCAAGCATTGCTTTTCTTGCTTCCGAAGTTTTCTTTTGTTTGCTTGTTCTTTCAAAGTGTCGTATGAGAAGTCTATACAAGTCAAGGGCTTCAAGTCTGTTGCTGTTTTTCACAAGGTAAGGAATTGTGGTATTTTCTATGTATTCGGCTGCTTTACTGTTATAAAGTGTTATATTTCTGTTTAAGTGTATGATGTGCTTTAATGATTTTAAAAATATCGAGTAATTTTCTTTTCCCTCTAGGGATAATTCTATTTCATTTAGCTCCCTTTCGAGGTCAAATAGCTTGTCAACTTCTACTTTACAACGTATTTTGTTGTACAAAGCCCAAGCGTGGTAATGTGTATTTTCCTCAAAAGTGTCTAATGCTTCGTTAAAATATTCTATTGCTTTTTTCCATTTTTTTAAAAATTTATGTATAATACCTAGGTGGTATAAGGACAAACCAGTGAATAATTTATTACCTGTTCCGTACGCACGTGTATGGCAGTTGTTCAATATTTTTTCGGCTTCATCGTACATCCCGATTTTATAATAAGTTATAGCAAGTACCAAGTCTACACCTAGACTATGATTTGTTCTGTTATCTTCTGACCTTTTTCTGCGTATTTTATTTAAGAATACTATCGTACGAGATGTAACCTCTAAATCTAAATAACACATTGCTATATTATAATAAAGTATCTCAATATCTCTTGGGAAAAAATCTTTGCTTTGCTCGCTTATTTTAAATGCCTTTTCGTAGTACGACAATGCCTTTTCGGGGTCTCGCCGCATAGCGTGAAGTGAACCCATTCTAGAATTATAGTAAAAAAGACATTCTTCATTCATTGTCCTTAATGATTGTTCAACTATTTCTAGTTTTTCTTCAGCGTCTTCAAGGTTTCCTTCAACCAGCAAATACGAAACCTCAAATAGGCGAAAAAGTGTTGGTAGTTCTTCGTCATAAGGCTCAATATTAATTACAACGGATAATTCTTCACGTAATTTCGATGCTTCATCCATGCGTCCAGCTCTAATAAAGCCAAGCCAGTAATGCAGGGTTTCTTTAAAGGATTCAAACTCAAAATCCGTAAGCGGCATACCCTCGATGCCCAAAAGTTTTTTAAGAATCATTATTTCTTCTTTGGTGTAGCTATCAAGCCCTTTTTCAATGCGGGAAATTCTTGCTTGGTTTGATAAAATGGCCTCGGCTAGTTCGTATTGGCTCATTCCTAGGTGCTTGCGTTTCTTTTTGATTCTTTGTGACTCCAAGAAGTATTTTTGGGGAGCCATTGGCAAAATCACCTCCAAAGATTAAGTTGATATTATTATAATATAAGTGAGAAAAAAATGCAAGTGTTTTTTATATTTTTTTGTAAATTTTTTGTTTGTGGTGGGGGAATGGGGGTTTTCGTGTATTTTGGGGTGGGCGGGCGGTTACTTGCGCACCTTGTGCGCTGGCCCGCCCCTACATTTATATCTTGCGTTTGTGCGGTTTGTACGTAGGGGCGGCTTGTAGCCGCCCGCACTAGCTTGTGCTTTGTCAAATGCACCTGCAAGCCGTAAGCGTGGCGGGCGGCAGGTTGCCGCCCCTACGATTGCATCCATGGTTAGTTGTGTTTGGTAAGTCGCAAGCTGCAGCGGGCGGTTAAAAACCGCCCCTACATTTATACCTTGCGTTTGTACGTAGGGGCGGCTATTAGCCGCCCGCTGGAGATTGTGTTTTGTCAAATGCACCTGCAAGCCGCCCCTACATTTATATCTTGCAAAAGAAAAGGGCGAACATTGTTCGCCCTTGCGTGTTATCTTGGTGGTGTGTATATTTCCATTACTCTGTATATTGAGCGTACTATTGCTTCTGCTGCACGTCTGCGGTATTCTGGCTGGTGGATTAGCTGGGCTTCGCTTAAAGTGTCCATGAAGGCTATTTCCACGAGAGCCGAGGGGATTTTGGTGTCCCGCAGCATTGGCAGGTCGTTTCTTGTCCACAGTCCACGGTTGTTAAGCCCTAACTCTGCTATCATATCATCTTGCAGAATTTGCGCAAGCTGGCGGGAGTTAAGCGAAAGCCCTGCTTCTTCGGCGTGGATGGAGTATAGGGTTTCCGTGCCTGTTACAATGCCGTTGAAAGCGTTGAAGTGGATGGAGATGAAAATGTCGCCTATGTCGTTTGCTATGGCTGACCTTTGGCTGTTTGGCACGGTTACGTCGGTGTAGCGGGTGGTGTACGCCTTTACCAAGCCGTCACGGTTTAGCATTTCCATTACCATTAAGGCTACGTCCAGCACGAGGTCGGACTCTCTAAAGCCGTGGTGTACCGCACCGGGTTGCGCACCCCCGTGACCGGGGTCGATGATGACTATAAAGTCGTATTTTTGACGTGGGTTTACGGGTGTTATGTAAATGTGGGCTGCGGAGTATTCCACCAAAAATGCCTTTATGCTGTTTGTGTTAAATGCGATGGTGGTAAGTCCGTTTTGTGTTATGATTTCGATATTGTTTATGCCGCCGTCACGCACCAAGAAAGTGCCGTAGCCGAAATGATGCTCAAAGTCACCCGGTAAAATGAATGAGTAGCGACGCTGTAGGTATTGGTCAAATTCGAGTATATTAGCAATGTCAAGCCCTGCGGGGCGCACCAGCGTGATGCGTCCTGACTGCCCGTCGTAATAAATGTTTTGGTGGGTTGGTCTGCTTATATGTATTGTTGTTGTGCCTGCGGTTATGTCTTGCTCTATGGTGTGGGATACAGCCCCGCTTAAGTCGGCTACTATTCTTGTTGTGGTTGGGTCGAATTGGGCTTGTCGAAGGGCGTTGACCAATGTGCCGTTTGCGGGTACAGCCCCGTTAAAGTCGAGCCTTGCATTGGCTATGTCTATTACAAGCCTATTGGGGTTAAATAAATAGAACACGTCCACAATGGGCATTGTGCTGCCTGTTATTGTAATGCTTTCTATGCCGTTTGCCGTTGAAAATGCGATGTTTGTGATTTCGTTTGGCTCAAAGGTTACGATAATATGCCTGCGGTCTGCTGACATTGTTATGCGGTAGGTTACTGTGGCGTTAAGGTCAAAAACCACCCTTGTTACGTCGTTGCCGTCAACAATATTGTGTCCTGTGCGTATTGTGGTTATAAAGCCGTTGTTTATTGCGAACACTCCGGGTAGGGCGGGGCGGGCGTTTACTATGTCTATAACCAGCCTGCCGTCTGCCATCATATGCCAGTCTACCGCTGAAATATTGCTTCTGGCGGAAATGGTGAATTGTGTGCGGCTTTCGTTCCACGTTATGCCGTAAATTTGTGTTTGGATGTTGCTTTCGCCCTCGATGGGGTCGGAGTTATCAACAGATATGCCGGAAAAGTCGGGGTTGTCGTCAAAGTTCCAACCGCTTGTGTTATTGTCCGCTGTTGGTGCGCTGGTTAAAAATACGGTGGAGGTTGCGTCGTCCCAGCGTATGTTAAAGCCCATTGTGCTTGCAACGAAAGCCACGGGTACCATTGTGCGCCCGCCTATAAGCTGGGGGGCAATGTCCATGGAATGTACGGTGTCGTTAAAAAAGAAGTTGTAGTCGCCGATATGCAGTAAAATAAGATTGCCTTCAAAAACGATAATTACACGCTGCATTGCTTCGTGAAAGTCCACAACAGCCCCCAAGGCTTCAAAAACGTGGCGGACGGGTACCATTGTGCGGTTGCCGACTATTATGGGGGGCATGTCGCCTGCAGGCGGGGTTGGTATTAGCTCGCCGTTGAGGTTGATGTGGACTAAACGATGGGTGCCCTCGGCGGCAAAAACCTTTTGCGTAAAGACCGAACCTGCGGCAATAACAAAAATATATGTCAAAAATATAACAGCAACAATAAAAGAGCATTTTGTAAAAAATCTTCGCATTTTATCCTCCGCTTGATATAATGTTTTGTGTTATTATAACAAAAAAATCGTCAAAATGCAAGTTATCATCAATATGTTATGTAATTGTAATATGGCTAACATTATTGTGTGGTATAATGCACTTATATCATTTTTGGGAGGATTGAGAATGTGAAAATTAAACATAGAATTTTTGGGGCGTTGCTTTTTGGGGCGGCTGCAATAGGGCTTGTAGCTTGTGCTAGTTTGGAGAATGAAGTTATAGAGCCTTATGAGCCAGAGCAACATCGGGTTTTTACTATTGAAGAGTTTGGAGCTACGATTGTTGATGCTGGTAATTTTTGGGAAGATTTGTGGAGCTTTAGGGGTGCTTTTGCTTGGGAGAACTTTGAGCAGTTTGACTGGGGCGAGCCGTTGCCCGAGCATTACGACACATTTTCACCCGAGCACACGGCTTGGCTGGAGCGACTAGATGCAAAATGGGAAGAATATTGGGCGAGAATTCCAGAGCATTTGCAAGAAAGAGGGATTTTTGATATACTTTTACCTTCCTCTGGATTTGTAGGGTTAGACGACATACGCAACTATCTTTCGCAATATTATTCAGATGCTTGGCTTGATAATTGGACGCACAGCTCGGTATCCCATGTGGGAAACCCGTTTTATGAATACAATGGTATGCTCTTTGTAGAGGTTACCCGTGCGGGACTTGCCCGTCCGAACTGGAACACGGCACAGCATGTTTTGGTTGAGCAAGGGGGCGGACGTGCCGTGGTAGAAACCCGTATTTTGTGGGGCGGCTGGCATCGTGCCCCCTACCATCAAATAGAGGGCTGGGAAACAATATATCATTTCGTATTTAATGACGGCAAAATATACAGCTTTGATATTATTGAAGAATGGGCAGAGCGTACGTTGCCGCTTTCTATCGAAGAATTAGGCTCTACCATTGTTGGCTCTGGGTGGTTTTGGGAATTTTTTAGACGGAATAATATCGACTTAACAATTCCTCCCCCGCCGCATCTTCATGCTCTCAATTATTTGCGTTTACTGCCAATTCCAGAATTTTACAGCTTGCAGGCTATACATGATTACGTAGCTAGACACTCCAGTTTCTACACCCAAAACTGGATGAGCCAAATACTTGAGCAGGAAAATCCGCTATTTTTGGAGTATAGCGGCGAGTTTTATATGTTTGTGTTAAGAGATGACCCGCAACCGATTTGGCAAACTGCAACGCACACTTTGGTTGAACAAAACGGAAACCATTCAGTTGTTGACACACAGGTTTTGCTTGAAACAGGACAGGAAGCACTGCGCCGCTTTACCTTTGTTTACGGCAGGATAGACAGCGTTGAAATAATAGAATAACCACCAAAAAACCGCATCCTCAAAGGGTGCGGTTTTTTATAATGCATCTTATTTACCATTTCGTATTTTAATAATTTGTTTACGTATTACAATAGTTGCACCTGTTGCTATTATAGCAGAGCCAATGAGTATTAAATAAATATGCAATGGTATACCAGCAACACCAGTTCTTGGCATTGTAGCTTGTTCTTGTTCTGCTTCTTGTGGGGTATGCGGGAAGTAAGCAAGAGGTACATCTTCATCAAATATCCACATC
>WRBU01000068.1 GCA_009784355.1 Defluviitaleaceae bacterium | reverse complement strand
GTACTCGCAGACAGCTTGAACATTAAAACTCTAGTTGTTAGAATGTGGAGATGGGGCGGGTGTAGAGGTGCAAGTATTATAACTAAATTGTAGCCAAAATGTAATATTTTGAGGTGATAAAGTGGATTATCCAACAATCCCCGCAAAAAAGATAGTCTTTAACACACAAAGCCCAGACGCTTGGTTTGGGCTTGATTTTAGTATGAATGTGTACAGGGGATGCAGTCATGGCTGCATTTATTGCGACAGCCGCAGTGATTGTTTTCAAAATCCTGATTTTGATACGGTAAAGGCGAAAGAAAATGCGTTGCAAATTATTCGGGATGATTTGCGGCGCAAGACCAAAACGGGGGTTGTTGGCAATGGTGCAATGAGCGACCCCTATAACCCGCTTGAAGCCAAGCTAAATTTAACCCGCAACTCATTAGAGCTTATGAATGCCTTTGGCTTTGGTGCGTCAATCACCACAAAGTCGGCATTAATTGCCCGTGATGCGGATGTTTTGGCAGATATTGCGGCACATTCCCCTGTATTGGCAAAATTTTCTATAACTGCGGCTGATGATGAGCTTTGCCGCATTATAGAGCCCAATGTTTCGCCAACATCCAAACGCTTTGAGGCATTGAGTAAATTTGCTGACAGCGGCATTTTTTGCGGTGTTTTGGTAGTTCCTATGCTTCCGTTTATAACAGACAACGAAGAGAATTTGGTAAAAATTTTGCGTATGGCAAAAGAAGCGGGTGCAAAGTTTGTCTATTCTTACATGGGAATGACACTGCGTAAAGGCAGTCGAGAATATTTTTACGAGCGGCTGGATGAAGTCCTTCCGAGTATTAGCGAAAAATACATCCGCCGATACGGCAACCGCTACAATGTGCCAAGCCCAAATTACAAAAAGCTGTGGGCAATATACGAGCAAGAATGTAATAAATTAGGGCTTTTGTACAATATGAAAGCGATTATACACCACTACAAAGCGGGATATAATCGCCAACAGACATTATTCTAAATTTATTATGTAGTGCCTTTACTTAAATTCTTTACTAGCCGCATTCATTTTGGAAGAACGGAAAGTAATCTTTTTAATCGGCATTTTGTCCTTTAAAAGTTCGTAGAACAACTCACAAAGGTTTTCACAAGTAGAAACCTTTTTGGTAACGACTATTCTGTATTCAGGGTAAGACCAAGCAAGTTCGTGGTCTATCTTTTTAAGAGGAACACAATGAGCGGGGTCGTTGATAATCCCTTCTTTTTCATAAACAGCCAAAACTGCATCTAAAAGAGGGTCGCCTTCTTGAAATAATGTTGCGTGGTGGAAGTGGTCGCAAACTTCCCACGCCTTTTTAACACCTTCTTTACAAGCGTGAGCAAATCCTGTTACTGGGTCAACCACGTCCTCGAGCTCGATAGTTAAAAGACCCGAGTGTCCGTGAAGATGTTTTGCTTCTCTTTCCCAATTCATAAAACGGTGGGCATACTGAAAGTCAAGGTTTACGATTGATGTGTACTTGTTGTTTTCCATTGTCCATTCTCCTTTTTGTTTTGTGATTTTGCTACATTAAGAGTATATCACAAAAAAGTGTTCTTTTCAACAAAAATTTAAAATTAATTTTTTGTTGCTTAATATGTTCCAAAGCGTCGTCATGCCCACCAAAATTTTTGAGTACAATGTGTGCAAAATTTTAGGGGTGGTTTTTTTTGGCGGGATATGGTACAATTTCTTGGATAAGGATTGGAGGTTTTTTTGTGGAGAAAAAGGCGAGTAGCCTAGGTATGTTTTGTGATGTGGCATTAGATAGATATAGAGAGCGTTTTGGGCTTAATGTGGGTGTTTTGGCGGTTGTTAATTTAGTTTTTATTGTTTTTTTGGGAGGCTTGGCCTTTCTTGGTGTTTCTGTGGTGCATCCTGCCGTGTCTGGACTGACGGACAATCAGCCGTTTAACGATTTGGTGTTTTTGGCAATAGCTATTCCCGTGGTCGGTTTTTTTGTGTCAGCATTTTTAATGTTTAGCTCGGCTTCGGCAATTTTGGTTGGGGCTGGTAGCGATAAGGTTTCGTTCGGAAAGGTTATTAAGCATTTATGCAGGCGCATTCCTGCAATATTGTCTTTGGCTTTTGCACAATCCATTGTGTATTTGGTGGTTTATGCCGTTATAGTGTTTACGTGGTTTAATAATGTGGAGTCTGCCTTGCAGTGGTATCCTTATCTTTTGGGGGGGTTGTTTGTATTGGCATCATTACAGCGTGTATTCTCATTCTTTTCTCTTAACCTAGTAATGCTTGAAAAAAAGAGCTTTTTTGGCGCAATGTTTGCAAGCGCACGCTTGGTGATAAAAAGCGGGCTGGCAAGGATTTTCATAATAACAATGCTGATAACTATTGTTAATTTGGTTTTGTTCGGTGGTATTTTCGTTTTGCTACACAGTGTTTTTTCAAATTACGCGCTGTTTCACCAGTTAAATCTCATAGACCCGCTGTTTTACATTCTCTTTGTTGCGGCATATATTCCTGTAATATTTATTTCGCCAAGGCTTAATCTCATTGCCTTGAGTTTTTACACGCCGCAAAAACGCTGCTCTGTCACAGCAGGGCTTGGTAGCCGTACCCTTGCAACTTTGGCAGACCTTATAATACCGATTGCTGTTTCCTTGACAATATACGCAGTGTTTGCGATGGTCAGCGGCTCTGCGGCGGATTTAGAAAATATTAATGTAGGTGTAATAATAATATTTGCGATTGCGTTTTTTGTAGTGTTTTCGCTTTACAATATCTATTTTGAGGTTTTTGTAAATGGGCAAACGCTTGGAAAACGGCTGATGTCTTTGCGTGTAGTGAGCGAAAATGGTGAGCCTGTCACTATGCTTAAATCCATACTGCGTAATGTATTGCGTATCGTAGATATTGTTAGCTTTATTATGATACTTATAGATAAAAACCACCATAGACTAGGGGATGTGCTGTCAGCCACCAAAGTAATTCGAATTAACCATGAAAGCCACGAAAACGGCGGAGATGAGGGAATTGATGTATAACGACAATATTTTGCTTCAGGTGGACAAGCCTAGCAGATATATAGGTAATGAAATTAATATGGTGCGTAAAGACCCAAAGAGTGTGCAAACGCGCTTTGCCTTTGCTTTTCCCGATGTATACGAGGTTGGTATGAGCCACAATGGCTTGCAAATTTTATACGGGCTTTTTAACAGCCGCCCCGATGTTTATTGCGAGAGGGTCTTTGCACCTTGGACGGATATGGAAGCTATTATGAGGGCTGAAAATTTGCCGCTTAAAACTCTTGAAACATACAGTCCACTTGGTGATTTTGACTTTGTTGGCTTTACACTACAATACGAAATGACCTATACAAACATATTGAATATGATGGATTTGGCAGGCATCCCAATTAAGGCGGCAGATAGACTAGACAGTCATCCCATTATTTGTGCTGGCGGCCCATGCGCCGTAAACCCCGAGCCGCTTGCCGATTTTATTGACTTTTTCTTCATTGGTGAAGCAGAAGAGCAAGCGCACAAAATATTTGATATTTACGCCCAAATGAAGAGTGGCAACTTTTCAAGGAGGGATTTTTTAGAAGCAATTTGTGTCATAGACGGCGTTTATGTTCCAACTTTCTACAACACGCAGTACAAAGAGGACGGCACCATTGCGGATTTTGTCCCAAACAACAATGTTGCACCAAAGAAAATAAAAAAAGCCATTGTGAAAGATATGGATGCTGTATATTATCCTGAAAAAACCCTTGTTCCTCTGATAGAAGCAGTACATAACCGTGTAGCTCTTGAAATTTTTAGAGGATGCATACGTGGCTGCCGTTTTTGCCAAGCTGGTTTTATTTACCGCCCGCATCGTGCAAAGACTGTCGAAACACTTGTTGAACAAGCTAAAAACTTACTTGCCGCCACTGGTCATGACGAAATTTCGCTACTTTCGCTTGCAACCAACGACTACCCGCATTTGGAAGAGCTAGTGGATGAGCTTAACGGATGCTTTGTTGACAAGCACGTTAGCATTTCACTGCCTTCGCTTCGTATTGATGCCGCAAACCAAACTGTGCTTGAAAAGGTGCAAAAGGTGCGTAAGTCCAGCTTAACTTTTGCGCCAGAAGGCGGAAGCCAGCGTATGCGTGATATTATTAATAAAAATATTAGCGAAGATGAAATTCTTGAAGGGGCAAGAGTCGCCTTTGAAGGCGGCTGGGATAGGCTTAAACTATATTTTATAATAGGCTTGCCGCATGAAGAGGATGACGACTTGACCGCCATTGGGAAGCTGGCGGCAGATATTGTTGAAATTTATTACGCTTTGCCAAAAGAGAAACGCCGCAGACCGCCCGGCATCACAATTTCAACATCATGTTTTATTCCAAAGCCTTTTACGCCGTTTCAGTGGCATTCCCAAAATAATGAGCAAGACTTCATGGAAAAACAAAGGCTGGTAAAGCGCAATATAAACACGAAGCGAGCGAGTTACAAATACCATGATGCTGACATTAGCGTAATGGAAGGAACATTAAGCCGAGGGGACAGGCGTGTTGGAAGACTTATAGAAAGGGCGTGGGAGCTTGGCGCACGTTTTGACAGCTGGACGGAACATTTTAAACCGAAGCTGTGGCAACAAGCCTTTGCAGACACGGGACTAACACTTGATTTTTACAATTTCCGCAAACGGGAATATGGCGAAATTTTGCCTTGGGATTTTATTGACATCGGTGTTAGCAAGGAATATTTGATAAAGGAGAACGAAAATGCTAGACCCAAAGAGTAACTACCACAGATATAGAATTTTTTACAGCAAAACATCTGCCGCACGGTTTATAGGGCATCTTGACTTACAGAGCTTTTTTAACAAAGCCTTTAAGCGGGCTAATTTGCCCGTGGCGTACTCACAAGGATTTAATCCGCATCAGCTTTTGTCCATTGCCATGCCGCTTTCCATGGGCATGATGGGGCATAACGAAATTGTTGAAATTTATTTAACAAAGCAAGTAAATGTGAGTGAGATGATTGACAGCCTTAACAAGCAAATGCCCGAAGGAATGAGCATTTTGGATGTAAAAGAAGTGCCGAATATTGGAAAATCTGCCGCAGGTCTTGTACACGGGGCAAAATACCGTATATGTTTTTTGGAAGAAGATGCACAAAAAATCGAAGAGGGAGCAAAGAAAGTAATTGATACCGCAGATTTTTTAGACAAAGTGATAGATTTGAAATTTGATGGTAGTCGTGTCGACGCAAAGTTGTGCGCTGGAAGTGCAAAAAATTTAAAACCGCAGGTACTTGCACAATATTTGATTGAAAAGTTAGGGCTCATATCAACAACGCTTGATGTGAGGTACGAAAGGACAGAAATTTTAATATGAAAAAAATCTTGATAGCAAAAACCTCGGCGGGCTTTAATACGGCATTGATAGAAGACGGAATGTTGGTAGAATTGATGCAAGACATAGGCGAGGCTTCGCTGGCGGGCAATATCTATTTAGGAGTAGTAAGAAAAACAACAGGCGGCTTTATTTTTCTGGATATTGGAGAGAGTAAGCAGGTTTTTTTAGACATGCGGGATGGCAGAGAGCGTCGCTCTTTTCCTGACGGCAAGCCTGCGCCAATGCTTGGCACAACGATACTTGTGCAAGTTTTAAAAGACGCTGTTGGCGAAAAGGGTGCGAATGTTACGTCGTCTATAAGCTACACGGGCAGGTACGTTATGATAAGCGAGTCGCTTGATGCCGATAAAATAAATTGCAGTAAAAAAATCTTGGATTATAACGAAGTTAAACGGCTTAAAAATATCGTGAATACGTGCCTGCCGCTTGGTTTTTCTGCTATTATCCGCACATCGGCCGAGGGCAAGTCTGAAAATGATATTGAAACGGAAATTAAAGCATTGTTGGCTCGTTGGGATGCCGACCAAGAAAATCAAAAAAAGCGTGCCCCTGCTGTTTTATACCATCAGTCCACCATTATTAAAACCCTTAAAGAAATTGTGAGAGATGACATCGACCAAATTGTCGTGGATTCACACGATGTAATGAATAAAATTAAGAGTGAGTTTTTGCCGCTATACCCCGATTTTGTTGGTAAAGTTTTGCTACATGAAAAAGACGAATCCATTTTTGTTTCAAATTTTGTTAAAACCCAAATTGACAAATTGCTTGATAAGCGTGTTTGGTTGCGCTGCGGAGGCTATATTGTGATAGAGCAAACCGAAGCCTGCGTTGTTATTGACGTAAACACGGGCAAACAAAAGTCCAAAGGCGGAGAAGCGGCGAAACTTGCCTTAAATATGGAGGCCGCAAAAGAAATTGCCCACCAGCTGCGCTTGCGCAACCTGTCTGGCATAGTTATTGTTGACTTTTTGCGTTTACAGTCTAGGGCGGAAATGCACAAATTG
>WRBU01000067.1 GCA_009784355.1 Defluviitaleaceae bacterium | reverse complement strand
TCATTCCCACTCGACCGTCCCTGGCGGCTTGGAAGTTATGTCATAAACCACACGCGACACCCCCGAAATTTCACGTGTAATACGGTTTGAAATGCCCGTAAGGACTTCGTGCGGAATATGAAAATACTCCGCTGTCATAAAGTCTTGGGTGGTTACAGCACGCACGGCTATAACGGGGTCGTATGTGCGGGCATCGCCCTTTACGCCCACGCTTTTTGTGTCGGTAAGCACGCAAAAGTATTGGGCGGGCTTTGGGTCAAGGTGCGCTTCTATTTCTTGGGTGGTGATGTGGTCGGCGGCACGCAGGATGTCTAGCTTTTCACGGGTAAGCTCCCCAATGCAGCGAATAGCAAGCCCAGGACCGGGGAAAGGTTGGCGGTGCACAATATTTTCAGGAAGACCAAGCTGTGTTCCTAGGTTGCGAACTTCGTCCTTAAACAATCCTGCGAGTGGTTCTATTACTTGTTTAAAGCCTAATTTTTCGGGTAGTCCACCCACATTGTGATGGCTTTTTATAACTGCTCCGTATTCTCCGCCGCTTTCCACAATGTCGGGATAAATTGTGCCTTGTGCAAAGTATTGCACATTCCCTAGCTTTTTCGCCTCCTCCTCAAAAACAGCAATAAACTCATGCCCAATAATTTTGCGCTTTTGTTCGGGGTCTGTTATGCCCTTTAATTTTGCCAAAAAGCGGTCAGAAGCATCAACGCGTACAAAGTTTATGTCATCATTTGCAAAAGCAGCTTCGATGGCATCAGGCTCACCATGACGCATAAAGCCGTGGTCAACAAAAATACAGTCTAGCCGACTAGGGATGGCTCTGGAAAGAAGTGCCGCACAAACGGAGCTATCCACACCGCCGCTTAACGCAAGCAAAACACGGTCATTTTCGCCCACGACATCCCTAATTTGAGCAATTTTTTCTTCTTCATACCCTTTTAACTCATAATCACCTTTTGCACCGCAAATGTCTATCAAAAATTTACGCAAAATCTCCTTGCCCCCAGCAGTAAGGTCTGTTTCGGGATGAAATTGTAGCCCATACAGCTTTTTGTCGTTATTTTCTATTGCGGCAATGCAATTATCGGTTTTAGCAGTTTGCACAAAGCCTTGCGGGAGCTCGGCAACGCTGTCACGGTGGCTCATTAATGCTTTAAAATTGCCTTGCGACAACAACTTTGATTCACCAAAGGACTCAATAGATACCTGCCCGTATTCGCCCACATCCCCAGCCGCAACCTTGCCGCCAAGCATATGTACCATCATTTGCATACCATAGCATATACCCAAAACAGGGATGCCAAGCTCAAAAATAGCAGGGTCGCAAAGATAGCTGTCATCCAAATAAACACTCTTTGGGCCGCCTGTCAAAATAATTCCGATAGGCGCAAGTTCCCTAATTTTCTCCGCAGAAAACGAACCGGGTCTAATTTCCGAATAAACCCCATTTGCTCTCACCCCACGGGCAATAAGCTCTTTATACTGCCCGCCAAAATCCATCACCAAAATCATCTCATGTTTCATATTATATCATCCCTTCATGTTAAGAACCTGTGTTTGATAAGCTATTGCATGTCTTTCCATCCCGATGTTTCCGCCACTCGTCGTCGGCAAAATTCTTTCGCACCTTTGGGTGCGCTACGAATTTCACCTCCTAGATTGGCGAAAAATCGGACTGAAAATCCGCACAATCCATTATTGAACACAGGTTCTAATTCCCGATAATTTGTACTGGATAGGGGCGGTTTTCACTTGTGCCGTCACCCAAAAGCCCGTGGGTATCGTGGACGGTATTTGCGCCCCATGCCCAAACTGCCCCATCTTCTGTAATGGCAAAGCCACGAAGCCCGATAATCCAGCCGTGGTCGAATATATAGTAGCTTGCAGCAACCGACACCACATTTGTCAAGATTGACACAGGGGACAGTACAATGCCGTGGTCGCCGTCATTTAGCAGCCAGCGCCCCCCTTGCGGGATGCCGTTTTCGTCATAAGCCTGCTCCCAGCCTTCCCATATAGCAGCACCATCAAATTGTGAGCCATTGCCGATGTAGGCACCATAAAGATTACCCCATGCCCACAAGACTCCATCTGCCGTCAAGGCATAGACTGTGTTGCCTGCGATAGTGAAATATGTTACATTTTCGAGGATAACAACAGGCTCATCTCGGTCAATGGTCGTGCCATCGCCAAGGATTGGGCCATCGCGCCAATGGTCTGGCAGACGATTTTCGCCCCAAGCCCACAGAGTGCCATTTTCATCAAGCCTAAAATGTGCCCTCCTGCGCAATGAGGGAATTTCATCAACCACAGCAGGCGAAAGTTGTGCGGGCGTTTCTAGCCAAAGCTCCCCTGTTATGACGCTAGAACCATAGATGTTAGGATGCCAATGCCACAGTCTGCCATCAAGGGTTATCGCTTGTCCCCCATTGTGGGTTGGGGTAACGCTTGCGACATTTTCCAAAATTTGTATGGGCAAAAGGCGGTCTTCATTGCCGCCATCACCAAGAACTACACCCCAAGGCGAATACCGCCCATCTCCCTCACCCCATGCCCAAAGTGTTCCATCACTCCTTATGGCATACGAGCGAGCACCGCCCGAGGCATGACTACTCACCATGGCAGGCGATATTGCCGCATATACAACATCGTCCATAACCCAAACAGGGGAAGGGCGATTTAGATTTGTGCCATCGCCAATTTGCCCCCAAAAATTATCACCCCATGCCCAAAGCCCACCGTCTGTTTTAATAGCCATAGAATGGTACTCCCCCGCCACAGCAAAAATCACATCATCCATTATAAATGTCGGATAAAGACTGCTTTCGCCGCGAGGCTCAAACATACTTGCATGACCTGCGCCCCATCCCCATAGCGAGCCATCCTCCATTAAAACAAGAGTATGCCCATGAGCAACAGAAATGTCCACTGCCCTCCCCTGTGGCCTTTGCGTTTCTTGTCCTATATCTTTATTTTCTTCGTTCGTTTCGGTTAATGTTTCATCATATTCCGATGTGTCTTCCGAATATTGCGGATACTCGTAAGATACAGAGCTGTTGCATCCCATTAAAAATGTGATTGCTGCAAGTGTTAGTGCGCAAATGACAAAATATTTTCTCATACCTCTACCGCCCCTTCAAAAACTTTCACAGCTTCGCCCGTCATAAAAACAGCTTCGTCTGTGTATTTTATTGTTAAATCGCCGCCCAAAAGGCTGACTACTATGTCTTCATTTTTATTGCAATACCCGTTTAGCACAGCCGCAACAGCCGCCGCACATGCCCCCGTTCCGCAGGCTTGGGTTTCACCGCTTCCCCGCTCCCAAACACGCATTTTAAGATGATTTTTAGATAGCACTTGCACAAATTCTGTATTCGTGCGTTCTGGCTGAAATTTTTCGTGATGCTCGAATTTCGTCCCTGTTGCAACAAGGTCAAGTTTGTCAATTTCATCCATAAATACCACAGCATGGGGATTGCCCATGTTTACTTGTGTAATGCGGTATTCCTCTACATCAACAACAAGAGATGCGTTTATTTCACTGGGCAAAAATTTTGCCTGCCCCATATCGACTACCCAGTTTGGACGGCTGTCAGCTGCCTTTATAGTCTTTATGCCGCTTGGGGTTTCTATTTTCATACTAGAAGGTGCTAGGTTTTTGCTGTAAAGATATTCAGCAACACAACGAATAGCATTGCCGCACATCATCCCCTCGCTTCCATCAATGTTAAACATTTGCATACGGGCATCCGCCGCATCTGACGGCAAAATAAAAACCAAGCCATCGCCGCCAATTCCTTTATTGCGGTCACAAAGCCAAAATAGTTCCATTTCGTGTGGGTCAATGTTTTTTCCGTCCATACAATCAAAATAAATATAGTCATTGCCGCAACCGTGCATTTTTACAAACTCAAGCGTCTTCATACGCCCTCCTAATTTTTCAATAAATCAATAATACCATATTTACCCCACGCTGTCAAAGGGTGTCCAAAATCATTTGACAAATAATTTTTATGTGATATAATAGTCAAAAATTTATTTAAGGAGCTATAATATGAGAAAGTTTATTTTAACAGCTTTGCTTGTGATGGGTGTAGTTGCGTTTGTTGCCTGCGGAGGAAATAATAGCGGTAATAATAGCGACAATTCACAAACCAGTAACCAGCAAACCCAACAACAAAATCAACAGCAAAGTTCAAACCAAAGCATCAATCTTGACGGCAGTTTTGCCGAAGCAAGGGCTGGGTTTATAACTAATTTAACACGCAATACAGGCAACCAATTCTCCATCCCAACCCCACCAGAGGGAGTGTACGACCTTGTGCATTTTCAATCAAATGTCGGGTCTTTGGCTGCTTTTGTGTCAAGCGACCCCGGTGATGGTCAGCTTCACCCCATGGTAATTTGGGTTGTTGGCGGATGGAGCCAAGGTATAAGCGAGTTTATTTGGGCTTACCCAGAATGGGACAACGACCAAACAGGCTCTGCTTTTAAAGATGCGGGCATTTTGATGATGCACCCTTCATTTAGAGGTGCAAACGGCAATCCCGGTTATTTTGAAACCATGTTTGGTGAAATTGATGACATTGTTGCCGCCTTTAATTTTGCTGCATCACTGCCTTATGTTGACCCAAACCGCATATATCTTGCGGGGCATAGCACAGGCGGCACTCGCGCGCTTTTAGTTGCAGCATATACCGATGTTTTCCGTGCTGTTTTTGCATTTGGGCCGCAAGATGATATAGGTGAGCACAACCGCACTCAATTTACTTTTGACCTTAACAACGAAGCGGAACGTGCTTTGCGCTCTCCAATACATTGGCTGGATGATATTTCAAGCCCGACATTTATTATTGAAGGCAGGTTAGGAAACGGGGCAGCTTTGCAACGGATGCAAAATGCAACAACAAACCCAAATGTACACGTACACATTATAGAAAACAGTGACCATTTTGACTATCTTGCCCCCATAACCCATCTCGTTGCACAACATATTTTGGACGACACTGACTCAGTGTCAAATATAGCTTTCACAACTTCGCAGTTGCAGGATGCAATGAATCAAACACCCATTTTACCTATGCCTATAATGGTACAACATTATAACGAAACCGCAAACGCCAGCTTCTTGCTCCCCGCCATTTGGCAGGCTTATTGGGATGGACCCGGTCAATATTCCTTTATGTCCGAATATTGGGAAGATAACTTTTGGGATGACCCAGAGCTTTATCTTGATATTTACCAAATTGACCAAACTATGACATCAAGCGAAATAGCCCTTGAGCTTGGCATTGACCTAGCAGCGTCTAATTTTAGTTCACCTGCACCGGGGATTTATATTTGGACTGGCTTTGGCGGTTTTCAAGAGTTTTTTAGCAAAGTTGTTGTTTTTCAAAACGACGGTCAGCTAGTCATTTTTGATTTTACTGTCGACATGCGACACAGCGTGCCAGCACAAATAATTTTTGACAAGATAATTTCAAGCATTTCGTTTGGGATATAAATATAATGCCGCATCACATACGTGATGCGGCATTATATTTATCCTTGCGCCTGTCTGCGCATTTGTATAATTCCAATAAGCTCTACAATTTCTTTTTGTCCATTTTCTGATGCAATATCAATAACAGATTTTCCTGCTCCTGTTTTAACCTCAAAGTCCGCACCATTGTCAAGCAAAAATTTGAAAATGTCTTTGTTCCCATGATATGCCGCCAAATGAATCGGAGCAAGACCAAAATTGTTTAACGCATCAATTTTTGCACCGTTTTCCAAAAGTAGTTTCAGCATATCTTTAAAGCCTCTTATTGTGGCAATATGTATGGTTTCATCTCCATCAATATTTCTGCTGCCAATATCCGCACCAGCATCTAAAAGGATTTTTACAATCTCCTTTTGATTATTGCCCACGCTGTCCATAATGGGTGCTATGCCAAATTTATCTGTCGCATTTGCATCAAGCCCATGCTCTAATAAAATTCGCACACATTCTCGGTTACGGGTAAAACACGCTACATGCAGTAAAGACAGTCCTTGATTTGTCATTGTGTGTGCATTTGCTCCTGCATTCAACATAAGTGTAAGCATATCATGCTGCCCACGGTTTGTTATAAGATGAATTGGCAAAACACCCTTGTCATCAGCAATTTCCATATCAGCACCGTGGTCTAATAACAGCCTAAATACCTCTTTTTGCAGATTTCCTGCTGCAAAATGCAGTGCTGTTTGCCCGGCATTGTCTGTATAGTCTACATCAACGCCCTCTTTAAGCACAAATTTTGCCAAAGCTACCATGCCCATTTTTGCAATATAGTGCAAAGGCGTACGTCCAAAATTGTCCACATAAGTAATGTCAACATTGCCGCTTCGCACAAGCATTTCTGCCACGCCTCGGCGACCATTTTGACACGCACG
>WRBU01000066.1 GCA_009784355.1 Defluviitaleaceae bacterium | reverse complement strand
CGAACCCCCGGAACAAAATCATCAAAGCTGTGATTGTTACCCGTTGTAACCATATCAAATCCAGCGTTTATAAGAGCATCCGCCATGCTTGCGGGAGTGCGGAACAGCGGCCAACCCGCAAAGCCACGGTGCGGCGGTACAAGGGTTGTTTCCAAGTTGCCAAGGGTAAAATCCGCCCCTTGCAAAAATGGGTATATGTAGCGGAATTTATAATTAAAATCATAGACCCCCGGCGAAACTCTAGCTGCATTAAGCTGCTCTTGATGCACCATAATATCACCCACAAATGCAAGACGGGCAAAATGTACCGAAGGCTCTGGCAGCCATTCTGGCTGCATAGCAAATTTTTCAGGCAAATTTTCCAAATTCAGCTGCAATTTCACCTGCTCGTCGTATTCATCCACTCTATTATTTGCAATCAGTACGAAAATACCTAGAATAACTGCGATTAAAACCACCGTTGACGAGAATGATATTATAAATAATTTTTTGCGGGACATAAAAACCTCCAAAGTCTTATATTTGTATTGAATACATTAGCTCCTGCACATCTTTTTCGCCGTCTTTGTAGCTACGCAACATATCCCCATTATCAAATTTCATCCCAATTTTTTCCATGACTTTTATGGATGCAATATTGCGATAGTCGCATGTAGCAATCACTTTTTTAATACCAAGTGTTTCAAGAGCGAAGTTTAGCACCTCTTTCGCGGCTTCTGTGGCGTAACCTTTGCCCCAATAATCCTTGTGAATAATCCATCCAACAGATGCTGTGCCATCTTGTGCCAAATTTATAGAAGCCGCACCAATATGCTTGCCGTCCAGCAAAACAGCAAATTCATAGGCTTTTTGACCCTCGCTTTGCCATTGGGACGACACCCATTGCAAAAAATCCGCTGTATCTTCCAAGGTTTTGTTTGGCAAAAACTCGATAAACATACCATTTTCAGGACAACTTGCATATTCATGGGTAGTATTCAAATCACTTTTGTCCAGAGGGCGCAAAGTCAGCCGCTCGGTTTTAATTTCCATAAATGAACACTCGCCCATTTTCATAATAAGCCGCAAACCCCAGTTCTCTAAACAAGGAAATAGGAAGATAAACTTCAAAATTATTTTCTGCATCCATAAAAGCATCGTCTGCACCTACCTGCACTACATCATCACCAAAAGCAAGGTAGTTTTTGAGAGAAAGTCCCACACCGCTTCTTCCGTCTTCAAAGTTTATTTGCATTTGTGAGCCAGCAGAAGTAACATCCAATCCCAAATAATATATTACACCAAAAGATACATGAGTTGGTAAGTCGTAACCGTCTGCTGTGTAAAAACTGTATGAAGTGCCTGTACCATTTACAATTATTGAATAATCCCCAAAGTCAGGGGTTGTTAGGATGTCAGCGGTATTGTCTTCATGCAGAGTTGATGAAGTGGCTGTATCTGCTTCGTCATCTTGATTATTTACGTTGTCGTTTTCTTCTTGATTTGAACCGCCACATGCCGCCAAAAACACGGCAATCGCAGCAATTACACATAATCTAATTTTTTTCATTTCAATTCTCCTTGTTAAATACGATTTTTCACCAAAAACGATGCTACATGCACACCTTTTGTGCCGCGTCCAAAGCCAGCATCTGCACCGTTTTGTGTGGCAATTTCGGGGGTTATTTGAGTGCCGCCCGCTATAAAGGTAAGTTTATCACGAACACCCATTTCTCGTGCAAGGCGGTCAATATTAGCGATATTTTTATAATGAATGTCGTCATGAGATATTATTACTGAGGCTAAAATCGAATCGGCGTTAAGCTCTATTGCGGCATTTACGAGTTTCTCAACAGACACACTTGTCCCAAGGTAATGTACCTTTATGCCGTATTTTTCTATGCCGCCGTGCTTTATATCAATGATTTCACGCAAGCCCACACTGTGTTCGTCTTGCCCAATAGTGCCGCAAACCACGGTCATAGGTTTTGCGGTAATGGCGGCAAAAATCTCATCATCGTGCAGCAGGTCAGGCTCGGGGGCGATTACCAATTTCGACACATCTATGTCAATATTCAGCTTGCCCTTAAGCTCAATACGAGTACCTTCTGCGCCATGAAGCACCTCGCTGTGGACAACTTCAGCATCTTTCAAATTCATTTGCTTTGCCGCTTCGAGTGCCGCCGCTTCTGCCACTTTTAAACTGGTTGGGAACATCAAATTTACCAAAACAGTGCCGTCTGCCATCCATTCCATTTCTGGACGCAAAACACTGCCTTGGTGGAATTTTTCAACAGGTTTCATGCGCTCGTATACATTATCCGTGTCATCCAATTCATCAATATAAATTATTTTTGATGGGTCTTGTAATGTATCTCCGCCAATTAATGCGGCGGGATTTTGCGGGTCTGCGCCGTATTGCTCTACATTATTATAGCCGTAATGGGCTGTAACTGGTGCAAAATAGCTCTTCTCACGCTTGTAGACGGTATCTGCGCCAACGCCGCCGTTTATGTCACGGGCAATGCCGTCGCCATTACGCTCGGGATACTGACCGCTGTCTACAAAAAACCCAGCTTCCACAGCGTTAAAATATCCGCCGCTTTCCAGCATTTCTTCCAAAAACAGCACGGCACGTTCCTGAATTTCACGAGCTTTCTCAATGAGAACACCCTCATCTTTAAGCTGCACCATATCCATCAAGCCATCCATGCCAATAAGAGCTTGCTTTGCGGTGGACAATGCTTCTACATTATAAATATGCCACGGCACATTACGCCCTTCATCAGGGGTTATTGTTGATTGAATATCCGCACTGGTTAGTTTAGATATGAGCAAATTTAACACATGGGTTACAGTAGCATCTCTTGTGCTGGATTGAATGTATTTTGTGTGCATTTGCGCACGCATTCGATAGCCTTTAAAAAATTTGCGAAGAGCAACGGCATAAGGCAAATCCATAAAAAGCGATGGCGCAGGAGCGGCCGTTGGCGGCACTGTTGAAAGGCAAATATTCTCCTTTGGCACACCAGCCTTATGTGAAAACAACGAATTTATTGCGTGTTGCACCAAAAGTTCGGGCATTACCTTCCATGCATCACGGGCAGTGGCATTTGCGTTATGCGCACCATCAATTTGAGCCTGCCCCGCCCAAGCAATTAGGCTTTTTGCCTCACAAGCATCCACAAAGCTACGTACCATATTTATATTACGATAAATTACATTATACTGCGGGTCTTGGTGGACACCATTCACGCCCTCTTCCGCAAACATCACAGCAATATCGGGACCCGCAACACCACTTACATAACTGTGGTAATTTATAGGTCTGCCTACCTCGTCTTCTATCATGTCAAGAGCTTTGCGTTGCGCCCTTACTTGCTTACGGCTTATAGGTACACCGCCAACACCCTGCGGAGTTCCTTCAATAAGCCCCTCAAAATGGCTTTGACCCGCTGTGCGTATAACCATGATGTGGTCTGCCCCGTGATGTGCTGCCATACGCATACGCCGAATGTCGTCCTCAAAACGCCCGCTGGCTATTTCTGTTGTGATAACAGGCAGCGGTTGTGGGTCTATGCCGCCAAAATTGTGCGACGTAACAAGCGGTACGCTCTGTTTTAATGGTTTTGACACTTCTTTATACGCAAACTTGTCCATTTGCAAATTTGGCGCAGGCTCACGCCATGTCCAGCCTTTACGGCGAGGACGGTAATTCTCCAAATCTTGCAAAATTTCTTGTATATTCAGCTTTTTATTCGGTTCAAGCATGTTTTTTCCTCCATTATGAAGATTTTGGAACGCCAACAGTTATAGCATAAACCACAAACTCGTCATTGCCATCCAGTTGCAATATTTGGTCGCTTAGCTTTTGGTCAAATGCCGCTACGCAACAAGAGCCAAGCCCAAGACTGGTAGCCGACAGCATAATGTTTTGCCCAACATGCCCAAGGTCAATTAAAACAACACGATGAGCCGCCTCTCCGTAACGCCATTCGGCTTTATAAGGCACACATGATATAAAGATTGTGCATTGTGCGTTTTTTGACCAATTTTGCTCTGCAAGCATACTTGCCAAGGTTTGGTCTTGGTCTTCGATTTCGCCCATATATTCAATAGTAACAATTTTTTCGCCCACATTTTGAGTTGGAAGGTAGTGATACACACCATTTTCCAAGCCCTCTACATTGCGTACAACCGCATAAATCTCAAATGCATGGCGTGCGCCGCCAGAAGGTGCTTTGCGCAATGTTGCTACATTGCTTGCGGTGTAGCTGGTTATTCCAAAGGCGGTGTATAGCATATACGCTAATTGTGATTTTGTCATCAGCGCGTCAGGGTTGTAAACACGAACAGACCGCCTAGCCTCTAAAATCTCTGCATAAGAGTCATTTATTGCTATATTGTCAAAGCTCGGCAACACAATTAATTTGCCAGAAGGCTCTTTGCCATGAGGCGGCGGCGCAATACCCATTTGTTGGTCGCTCTTTTTCATGCCCCTAGAAAAATTTGGACACTTCATTGCATTTCGGTTTTCTGGTATTTTGCTCATCATTTTTCCCCCTAAATTATATTGTTTTGAATGCTTCTTCTACTTCTTGCCAATGTTTGCTGTCTGCCAGTGCCAATCCAGCTTCACGTATCGTTATGTTTTTCATTTTTGCCAATTTGTACACGGCATGACCCGCACCATAACCTAAAAGCCCGCGCTCTTCACATTCTGCCACAATTTGTGCCACTTCCAGCGAGCTAAATCCCATACGTAAAAGTACGCTGCGCTCAATAGCTGGTGTAGTATTTTCGTATCCTAATGTTAAAAGCGGGTCAACCACTTTTTGGGTCAAACTCCAAAATCTCTCTTTTAACTGCTCGTCATTCAAGTCTGCCAAATGTTTTCGCCTTGTTGCAAAATCGTCTTCTCTTTTCATTCTAAAACCTCCTGCCATATAGCTTTGTAGTACATATATTGTCATTATATCACATTATATCGTTATTTTCAACCATTGCCAAAATGTTTTCCGTGGTCACATTTACCTCTTGTGCCAAAAATTCCACATCATTTTGCGTCAGCATTTCACCCTGCGGCAATTTTGCCAATGCATTACGGATGTATGAGCGGCGAATATAGTCCATGCCAACATCCTTTGGAGATATAAGACTTGGACATGACGGCAAGATAATATTTTGTCCTGCAATTTCATCTTTTGGGTTGCCAAAACAAATCTCTATGCCGTTTTGACGTGCAAAAGACAGTTGCGAGTTTATATGCTTGCCAGCTCCCGTGTATTCGGTTTCTTGTACCACGATAATATCCCCTTGCGTCAGGGTTTGGGCAATAGCAAAAGCAGCGGCAAGGGATGTGTTGCCGGCAGGCCCCCTCTCTAACCCTTCAAGCTGCGCCAAAAGCTGGGTCATATAAAAAACCTCGCCTTGGGAAACGGTCACATATCTATCCATATATCGCAGCGGACGGGCTGCCGAACGTGGCATGTCGCTTCGGTCGGGGTTGGTAGCAAAGGGTATACCAAACCCCGTGTGCCCTGTAGTAAAGGATTTACGGTTAAAATGCCCGTCGCTTGCCATATGTAAGCCTTTTAGGTTTACAGATGCCGCAACCATTTGCGGTTTGCAATTTTCCCTTAACAAACCTCGGGCTGTTCCTGTTATATTTCCGCCGCCAGCGTGGGTTGTTACTACCACATCAGGGTCTTTGTCTGTAATTTTGCGGATTTGATTCGCAATTTCTACGCCCAATGTTTCCACCCCCACAATGCCAAAAGGTGAGTAAAGACTAGCGGCGAAAAATCCCGTTTCTTCCAATACCGCCAAATATTTGTAAAATAGCTCGGGCCCAACAGTCATTTGAATAACTTCTGCCCCAAAAGCTTCACATTTTCGTGTTTTTTCTAAAATTTCGGGCTGTCCGATTTTACGGCTGTCGTATGTTTCTTGCACAATTATGCATTTTAGCCCTGCCTTTGCCGCTTGGGAGGCCACTGCCGCCCCATAATTGCCGCTTGTTGCCGCCGCAACTCCTTTAAACCCTAGTTTTTTTGCTACATGCACTGCGGTAGCTGCCCTGCGGTCTTTAAAAGAGCCACTGGGATTTGCCGCCTCGTCTTTAATAAAAATACGTGCGCCAAAGCCTGCCTTTGCGTGCTTTCTTGCTAATGCTGTTATATTGTGCATTTCCCACATAGGCGTTTCGCCAACGCCCACATTTCGCTGTATAGCAGTTATTTCGTCAAAAGTAAGCCCAACCGCCGCCATCATCGCTTCATAATCAAAGCTAATATATTCCTGCTCAAAATCCGCAAAGTTGATACCTAGTGAGCGTCGCAAAATTTCGCCCTTTCGTGCCATTACAGAATTATAATCTTTGCTCATCGCCATAATCCCTCCGCAATTTGCGCTAATTCCGAAACATATTGCCCATAATCAAGCACAACCATGGGTTCAACTTCCTCCAAAATACCACTTTCCATACGTCCAGTAGCGGTTTTTATTTGCACCACACTCCCAAGCTCGCCATCGCACTGCAAATATCCTTTTACCCACATAAGCAAAGGCGT
>WRBU01000065.1 GCA_009784355.1 Defluviitaleaceae bacterium | reverse complement strand
GCAAACATTTCTGTGATTTTGTCTATGTCACCTTGTTGTTCGTCCGTTATATTGTCTAGTTTGTGTTTTTTATAGATTTCATCAAGGTTGATTGGTGTGCGGGCGGCATTTGAAGTGCTGTTTGCTTGCATAATACGTCCAGAAGCCGCCGTCTTTGGCAATGAGTAAACATAGCGGCGGTTTTGACGCAATATGCGGTAAAAATCTTCGGTTTGACGCTCTATTAATTCAATGACATCACCTTTAACAACGCTTGCAGCAGCGGCATTTAAAGCAATGCGCACCACATCATGCCCGCCAAGCTGTAAAATGGCATCAGAAGCGCATTGCAAAGCGGCTCTTTCGCCCCCGTTTTCAGAAATGCTCAATAGCAAGAATGGTTTGCCCTGCAAAGACAAGTCAAAAGTTTCGTCTGTAAAATATTCCAAAAAAGTAAGCGCAAGCGCACCTGGCATGTTAAAAATCGAAGGAAAGGCAAAAATAATCCCGTCGGCATCCTTGATGCTTTCCATAGTATCCATAATTTTTTGTGTTGAATCAAACCCGCTGTAATGGTCAAGTCCACTATTTGCGAGGTTAAAAATCTGCACATTTTCGCCCGTTTCTTTCAAAGTGTCGCAAACAATTTTAAAAGCGGCATCAAGTCCAAAATCTATCCCAAAAGATGCGATTACAGCAGCAATTTTCATAATAAGCCGCCCTTTCCAAATTTAAGTTTTTACTCAAGTTCCCAAATATCTCCCCAGCCAAATTCGGGTATATAGTCTATTTTTGGCAAATTTATAATTTCCGGCAACGGAGGCAGAGCATAAGACAATGCCCAGTCATAAAAGAAGTCCTGCAAGTCCATATTGCTTATTTCTTCTGCAACGGCCATCATGTCAGCAGTGGTAGCAATACCAAAAGCAAAACGCTCGTAATATGCCCGCAAAAAACGGTCGAAAGTTGTTGCGCCCATTTGCTGCTGCAAGGCGTAAAAGAAAACTGTACCTCGTATATACTGTATATTGTAAAAATCAGACCAGCTATCAAATTGACCAAGATTAGTTGAGAGTGCGTTATAGGTAATGCCCTGTATTGTGTTCGACAAATTTTCGTGAAGATGGCGGATATATGCAGAAACATACGACGGTTCCATTAAAAAGTCAAATGCCAAAAATGTTGCCAAACCGTATAACAGCCACGCATCTTGCACGGGGTTGTTTCCAACCACATTATAAAACCATTGATGCGCAATATCTCTTGCAAGGCTGTTATGAACTGCCCTAGAGCGCAATAGTTGTGAGTCTACAAAAATAATTCCCGGATATGCCTGCGTACCAATCATAAAATGATTTACTTCCACAATTTCTAGGTTATTATACGGGCTTGGTCCAATCATGCGCCCAAAATAACTTAACGCACGGCTTGCAGTGGACAAAATCTCAGCATAATTAATTTCTGTTGACGCAGAAGACCAATGAAAGGCAATGTTTATTCCCTCATGCGATGTGGTACGGGCTGTATTATAATTTTCCGACATTACAACGAAAGCAAAGTCGCGCACCCTGTGGGCTTCTACCAGCGTTAAATTGAATTCGGAAGAAGTGGTTGTTGCAATGCCGCTGGATGCCACGCTGTAATTTAGAGGTGTCGTTATATTGACAACAAAATTTGATGTTTGGGTAAAAAAAGGACTGCCTGCAGGAAAATAAGGATAGTTATGCCAGCCATTAACGCTCAAAACTGATAAAACGGGCAAAAAATTCCCAAGCCACATTCCATTGGCGTTTGCCCCTGTGCGATGGCTAATAAGGGGTATTTGCGCTTCAAAAATCAACCCAATATCTATGCCTGTTGACGGAGGTAGGCTCTCAGGAAGATGCAGCGACAAAATATTTTCGGAAATACTAAAATCTATGGGCATAAGATTGGCAGAAGCAGCAGTTATACTCACATATCCCACGCTGTGCTGGGAATTTATACCATGCCGGAAAATACGGTCTTCAAAAGGCTCAAAAAAAGGAATAAACTGAGCGTTGCTATTAAAACTGTTTAGCGGGATGTTAAAATACACATTGTCAACATAGCTGTGCGAAGTATTTACAAAATCAACATGCAAAACACCGCTGATATGCCTGTGTGCTGGCTCTATATTTAAGGTTATGATATAATTTGGGATATGCTGTATAGGGAGAGTGGGTATCGTGGGCGGCTCTGTTTGATTGGTGGTGTGCGGCGGGTATTGCTCATTGCCATCATCCCCACCGCAAGCAACAAAAAGCGACAAAACAAAAGCCAGTATCATAAAAATAATAGGCTTTTTGCTGGCTTTCAATTTGCTCACCCCTTGGCGCGATAATTCGTTCTTGCACATAACTTAACTTTATTGTATCATATATTATCGAAAAGCGCAAGCGGAAATAAACGAAGGCGAGGTTTTTGTATGAAGATAGTTTTGACGGGCGGCGGCACTGCAGGGCATGTTGTACCAAATTTGGCCTTGGTGCCGCATTTGGCGGATGAGGGTTTTGAAATTAACTATATTGGTGGCAAAGGTGGGATGGAGGAGGGACTAGTTGCAGAAGCTGGGCTTCCTTATCACGCCATATCAGCGGGCAAATTGCGGAGATATTTGAGCTTAAAAAATATTGCAGACGGCTTTCGTGTAATAAAGGGCGTTCGGGATGCCCGCAAGGTTTTGCGCAAGATTAAACCTGATGTGGTTTTTTCCAAAGGTGGCTTTGTTACTGTGCCTGTTGTTTTTGCGGCAAAAATGGCGAAAATCCCTGTTGTAATTCACGAGTCCGACTTTACAATAGGGCTTGCGAATAAATTGGCTATACCCCGTGCCAAAAAGGTCTGTTGCGTTTTTCCTGAAACTATTAAACACATAAAAGACGGCAAAGGCGTACACACGGGTACGCCAATACGTAAGGAGGTCTTTAACGGAAACGCAAAGGAAGCGCTTAAACATTGTGGTTTTGTTGCACAAAAGCCTGTTATTTTAGTAATGGGAGGCTCTTTGGGGTCTGTGGCAATAAACACAATTCTGCGTCAAAACCTTGATGTATTACTTAAAAAATACAACATCATCCACATCTGCGGTAAAGATAATGTGGAAAACTCCCTTAAAACAACGGACAGAGCAGGCTATGCTCAATTTGAATATATTTCGCAGGGGATGGGAGATTTTTACGCTCTTGCGGACATTGTTGTGGCAAGGGCTGGCTCTAATAGCCTTGCAGAGTTTTTAGCACTTAAAAAACCGAATGTCCTCATACCCTTACCAAAGGCGGTTAGCCGTGGTGACCAAATTTTAAATGCTGCCAGTTTTGAAAAACAGGGGTTTTCCGTTGTGCTGCAGGAAGAGGACATCACAAATGATGTTTTTGTAAAAACAATAGACGACACTTTTGCAAATCGTGCAGGTTTCATTTCAGTAATGGAAAATTCTGCCACAGGGGGCGACGGTTCAAAGCAAATTGTTGATATTATAAAGTCCGTACTACCCTAGGCTTTTTGTTTGCGGAAAGTTCTATAATCAATAACTTCATCAATAAGCCAAATTGCGATATACGCCAATAATATATGTGAAAAATCTGTGTTTAAATCCACGACATAAAACACAGCAAGGATTGTCCAATAAATTGACCATTTTGTGCCTTTCGTGCGGCGTTTCTCATCTTTGTCACGCATAAACATATGCGTGAGATTAAAAACAAACCAAAATGCAATAAAGAAAGTTGCATTAATTTGTTGATGAAAAATCCAAAAATAGGAAAACGAGAAGAGTGCAAGGATATAAAACCCCCAAGCAAGCCACTTTGCCAGTTTTGATTTGCCCTTTTTGGTTAAAATAATATTGTACGTCATCCACGAAAAAAACCAAAGAAACAAGAAAAACGCATTGCCAATCTGCAATACATCAAAAACAATATAGGTTATAAACAAACTGCTCAAAAAAAATATTGACCCCAAGGCCTTTAAGCCGTTTTGGTCGGAATAATTCGTGTCGTCTTTCGCCGCATTACACCCACCGCTGCACCCGCAACTAGCACAAATTTGACTTTTTTCTTGGTGTTCCATTGACTATCCCCTCCGTTTTTATTATAATAACAGAAAATACTGCAAAACACAAGAAAAAGGAGAGTGCATTAATGAAAATTGGAATGATTGTTTGGCGGCTTGCGCAAATTGTTTTTGCAATAGCACTTATTGCCGTTGGCGTAAATATGTTTTTGGGTCCCCACAACATAGCGGCAGGCGGACTCACAGGACTTGCCATTTTAATTGAAGCAGGCACAGGCTTTGACCGCTCCACTACCGTTTATATTGGCAACGGCATTGTCCTTGTGCTTACCCTTATTTTTCTTGGACGTGAAGTTTTTATTAATACAATTATCGGTGCTGGACTTTTGCCCATTGCCATTGCCATCATCCCGCAGCACAACCTTGTAGAGGATAGGATGCTCGCCATGGTTGTTGGCAGTGTTATTTTTGGTATTGCCGTTAGTATTTTGTACAAAAACCGTGCGTCAAGCGGGGGTACGGCTGTTCCGCCCCTTATACTTCAAAAATACACGGGTATAAAACCATCTGTCGGGCTTTTTGTTACTGACGGCATTGTGGTTGCTCTCAGCCTATTAGTTTTTGATGTCGACTCTTTCTTCTTTGCCATTTTGTCCATTTTTATCACCATGGTGGTGATGGGGTATATCGAAAACGGCGTAAGCAAGAAAAAACGTGTACACATTATTAGCAAACACAGCGACGCTATAATTCAAGACATAATGCAGACCATGGGCAAATCCGTTACCTGCATCCCCACAAAGGGGTCTTTTGAAAACAAAGAAACGCCTATGCTGATGATAACAATGGACAGCTCCAATTATCGTCAACTGACAGAAATTGTAAAAAAACACGACCCTCAGGCATTTATGGTAACTGATGTGGTGAGTGATGTACACGGACGTGGTTTCACCTACGGCTCTGGTAGTGTTTAACATCCAAAATATACCCTTATGTTACAATTTTATTACAAAAACCTCTTAATCTTTACAAATATTACAAAATATGTTACAATTCGTGTAATATTTTAACTAATGATGAGGTGTTTAATATGATAAGGCGTTTAAATGCGGGGATTGCCGCACTTTTGGTTGCGTTGGCGTTAAGTTCTGCAACAGTCTTTGCGCAGGAGGGTTCATCCTTACAGCGAAATGTCGGTGATTGGATGGGGTATGTGCTTCATACCGACATTAGAGTTTTTGTAAACAATGTTGAAATAATGGGATATAATATAGACGGGCAAACCTTTGTTGTAGCAAGCGACCTACGTGCATTTAACATTAATGTGTTTTGGGACGAGGATGCCCGTGTTGTCAAAATCGCCCGAGGTGCTTCCAACGAGCAGCCGCGTGATGTAGGGCATACGACACAAGATATAGGCAGTATCGCACACAATTTTTACTACACAGATATTGCTGTATATATAGATGACACGCCCGTGGAGAGCTTTAACATAAATGGCTCGACGGTAGTACGTATAACAGATGTAGCAGATGCCTTCGGAAGTTTTCTTTGGGCAGAGGAACACAGGCTGGTTTTGGTAATGCTAACAGCATACGAAGGGGCGCATACACCCAATGACTCGGAAACATACGTAGGGTACGCCGCCCTCGGCGTACCGTATTACTATGACTTGGAAATCCCTGAATTAAATTTCGACCCCAGCATCTACTCCGTAGCACAAATTACACTCCTTGACAACCTATTAACTGCCCTTGGGGACGAAATGCCAAACAAAATTCACCGTGGCTCATGGTTTGGGGAAGACGGCTTGCGCTCTACCTTGCCCCGCAATGTGCCTCTGCAAATAATTGATTTGCGCACAGGTATTACATACAATGTTGCCAGCTTTTCAAACGGGAACCACGCTGATGTGGAAACGCTGACTGCACACGACACCGCATTAATGTTCCAAACACAGCCTGCAAGCTGGACAGGCCGCCCTGTTGTGGTTGTTTTTGAAAACCGTGCCTACGTTGCCGCAATACATACCATGCCACATGCAGGGGCTACCATTACGGGTAACAACATGAACGGGCATATTTGCCTGCATTTTCACGGAAGTACACAGCATGTTACCCCAAATGCGGTATATGCGGCGCAAATAAACCAAGCCTATGAAATCGCACAAATTTTTAATAGATATTTTTCAAGATAACACAACAAATGCCGCCAAACACTGGCGGCATTTTAATTATTGGGGATATTTCAGGGGCGTGCCTTTGTGTGCCTTTGTAGGAGCGGCTTGTAGCCGCCCGCCATGCTTATGGTTTGCAGGTGTGTTTGGTAAGTCGTAAGATGCAGCGGGCGACCGAGGACGTTCGCCCCTACAAGTGAGCAACAGCGCATTTTGACCATTGTAGGGGCGGCTTGTAGCCGCCCGCACTAGCTTATGCCTTGCAAAACACACCTGCAAACCAAAAACATAAAGGGCGGTTAAAAACCGCCCCTACAAAGCACACAACAACGCCTTTTGACCTTTGCGGGGTGACTTGTAGGGGCGGCTTGTAGCCGCCCGCTGGAGCTTGTGCTTTGTCAAATGCATCTTCAGGTCGTAAGCATGGCAGGCGGCAATATGCCGCCCCTACATTAGTCTTGCGGGAGCTCACAAGGCTCG
>WRBU01000064.1 GCA_009784355.1 Defluviitaleaceae bacterium | reverse complement strand
GATGTGCTTGAAATACGCCAAATTTTGGACGACAATGGCGGCGAACACATCCTTATTATTGCGAAAATTGAAAACCGTGAAGGTGTGAACAATCTCGAAAGCATTTTAGAAGTTGCCGATGCCATAATGGTTGCCCGTGGCGACATGGGTGTGGAGATTCCGCCCGAGGAAGTGCCGCTGGTACAAAAACATATGATAAAGCAATGCAACAGCGTTGGTAAGCCTGTTATTACTGCAACACAAATGCTTGAGAGCATGGTGAACAGCCCACGCCCGACAAGGGCAGAAGCGAATGACGTAGCAAATGCCATTTTTGACGGTACGGATGTGCTAATGCTTTCTGGAGAAACTGCAAAAGGTGCGTATCCTATTGAGGCTGTAAAAATGATGGATAGAATTGCACGTGAAGCAGAAAGTCAAGGCAATCATTCAAAAGCATCCCGCAGACGGTCTATAAATGCTATGAATATAACAAATGCCATTACCCATGCAGCAACCAGCATTGCAACGGACCTTAATGCAAGCTGCATTGCAACTGTTACAAAAAGCGGATTTACCGCCCGCATGGTGGCAAAATTCCGCCCAAGCTGTGCCGCTATTGCTGTTGCTACTACTGAGGTTTTGTGGCGGCAAATGTCCTTGTTGTGGGGCATCACCCCAGCCATTACCAGCATGGTACACAGTGACGAAGCTCTTTTTGATGTTGCTGCCAAAGCTGCAGAGGATGCAGAGCTTGTTAAAAACGGTGATATTATGGTAATTGTAGCGGGTGTTCCCGTTGGTGTGTCTGGGTCTACAAACCTTGTAAAAGTTCATGTTGTTGGTGATGTTTTGGTAAAAGGACGGGGCTTTGGAAGCTGCACCGTGTCTGGAAAAACTGTAATTTTCCGCCCGACAGAAGAAGGGCAAGACAAAAATTTCCACGAAGGAAATATACTAATTGCCGCCACAACGAATAATAATATGATGGAATACATTCGCAAAGCAGGTGCTGTAATTGTTGGCACGGATGCCCGCGCAGACCAAAATCATGCAGAAATTGCGTGCAAAGCACTTAAAAAGCCGCTTATAATCACGGATGTAAACATTGTAGACATGCTCCACGACAACACAACAATAACTGTTGACTGCGAAGCAGGTTTTGTGTATAATGGAATTGTAACCGATAAAAAATAATAATCGTAAGGCGAACATTGTTCGCCCAAACAAAAAATATCCTGAGATGTTCGCCAGCCTTTATTTTGAACCTACATTTTTTATATGGGATTTCGTATTCGGCGGTGTATGACAGGCCTCATTTTAACTGTGGCGCAAAGCCACCCCAGAGGAAGTCAAAAACCACCAAGAGAAAACCCACCTAGCATATGCTAGGTATCAAAATGGGGCAGCGGCATTTTGGGGTTTTTTATTTGTCGTTTTTTAACTTAACATTTTGTGGAAAACTTTTGCAAAAAAGACTTGCATTAGAAGAGAATTGTGGTATAATATAAGTACACGTGTTGCAAAGAGCTTGCAAGCTCCTAAATACTTTTGTTTTCCTTACATATGAGGAGAAAGGAGCTTTTTATGAGCGTTAAAAACATTTTAAGAAAAGGCTTGGCTGTTGTTTTGGCTTTGGCTTTGGCTTTGATGTTGTCGGCAAATATTTTTACTCCAGCTCTCGCTTATGAAGCATCGCATATATGTGGGATAGAGTGCGACCATATCCACACGCAAACCGAACTCTCGGAAACTGTGTTTTTTAATTATGGTGAAAATAGCAATGTATTGCAATATCTCGAATTGGGATATACAGTGGCCATTTTGTGGGATTATAACCCCCAGCCGTACATTTTAAACCCGAGCGGTGACCTAATAAGCCTTGATGACCCTTCGCTTTCAAGGTATCTTGTAGATTTTGCTTTGTTTCACTTTAACACGCTTATGCCATCTAGAGCTATAATTAATTCAGAGATTGATGAAATACTTTCAAATGTAGCCCTACCAAGAAATTGTTGCGGAAAAACAACTGTGGTGTACAACCATACAAGAGAGGAAAGAAGCGGTCACACAGTTTGGTGGATGCCCCTTTTTCCCTGTTTGTTTGTGCATCAATTCACTGTTTTAAACTTGGTAATGGTGTGTAGCGGTATCCCTGTTGGGTCGTTTGAAAGCAAAACAATGGATTCTCACAGCATGTGTGGCGGCTGTTAATATTCTGTGGGCATGATATAGGAGGCGTTGGTTTTGCTTGATTGTGGCTTCGAAAGAAAATGGACAAAGATGGTTATTTTCTTTGTTGTAGTATGTGGCATTATTATGCTGCAAGGCTGTTCCGTGAATGAAGTATCTTCCAATGATTATGTTTATTTTGATCATGACCTCTTCGTCTTGATTTTAGCCAGTTGCGATTTAGCAATGAACCCCAAAGTGAAGGGTTGCCCTTTAACGCAATGGGCGTTACAAATTTAACCGATAAGATTATCGTAAACTATACAACTGTTAGCATTGCTTTTGGCGAAAAAGAAAATCCTCTTTTGATGTATTGGGACGTTGAATGGACAGAGCGAATATATACAAGTGTGTCGGGAGAGTTATTGCATCACGAAATTTATTCGCTTGAACCTAATGCTCCCAAATCTTACTTCTTTGTACGCCAACATGGTCTTGAAGATATGCCTGAAGGAGCTCATCAAGAAATCGCAAAGGCATTTCCAGGCATTGACCCAGAAGTTTGGTGGGAGAACATGCGTAGTCAGCATTTTGTATATGCTTTTGAAACTGTAGAAAGCGGATTTAGTGGAGCGGTTCTGATTTACGGATGGAATGTAGACGCAGGGGAGCATATAGTGCGCAATATTGTAAGTATTATTAGAGACGTAACTTTTGAAGATGGAAGCATTTGGTTAAATCCTTTATTTGATGAATGGATTTCAAAACACGAAGGCATGATTGCTGGACATCGACCATAATTATGCACTACTTCGTTGACCGCATGAGCTGGTTGGAGTTGATATCTTATTTTATGGCTTCTCTAATACTGATTTCTTGCAAATACTACTCTGAGTGGTTTGTTGAAAAAGATAGGTCATCTAGCCTTAAAAGGGAAATGCTGTTTGCCTATTGTTCTATTGTTTTAATTATATCCATTGGAATGGTTACCTTGCTTTTTGATGCATCCCGCTCAACAACACTCAAGTTTATAGTTTCAGCTAGTGCACTTATATTGGCAATATACTTATTTCTGAGTCACAAAAAATATTTTGATGAGGTGCAAATAACAAAAATAACTGTATGCATGGGCGGTTATTTTTTGTTGAAAACAATAAGCTGTTGTGGTACAATTAATACAAAACAGCAAGTCCTTTACCGAGCTTGCTGTTTGTTTGAATAGGAGGGTAAAATGAAAAAAACAGCAAGATTGTCATTGCGAATAGCATTTTGTGCAGGAATTTTATTTGTAGTTTTTGGTAGCTTAACATTTGAAAGCGAGATAAATATCCAAACAAGTGGTGTTTTGCTCCGCCTTGATGATGTTGATAATTATGAAATTAGATATATAAACGTTAACGGAATATTAGCTAGAAGATTTTTCTCACATGGCTTTACTCGGGGCAGCTTTAAAGGAAATGTATACATAGAGGGCTTTCAATTTTCTGACAGGCTTCCTAACCATTATTTCACTTTTGAAACGGGAAGAAACACCGCACCGAATGCATTCTTCGTATTGGGCGGATACATTGACAACGACAACCGCACTCAATTTAGTCACAATAGTTATGGCGATATTTTATCCAGTCTAAAATTGGAAGAGTTTGTTTTGCTTTTATTTGATGACGGATGGAATGCCGAAAGTGGATTGGTTTTTGTTGCTTTTGTCACGACAATAGAAGATGCCCTAGAAATTTATCAAAGACAATTTTGAAGTTCGGCAAAATAACCGCCTACATGAGCGGTTATTTTTTGTTGAAAATAACAAGCCGTTGTGGTACAATAAAGATAAAGAATTTGCAAATTTTGGGGTGGAGTTATGGAGCAAAAATTTATAGATGTTTTTGGCAAGTTAAATTTGGGGGATGTTCTTGAACCTGCTTTGCGCAGGGCTGTTGTGGAGAGTGTTAGTTATTTTTCGAGCTTGAAGGGGCTGGAAGTTCGGCTTTTGGTGTGCGAGGGTACTACCCCAAGAGGTATTGTTGCCGCAGAGGAGGCATTGGCGGCTTTTTTTAGCGAGCTAGACTCCGTTAGCATTATTCCCATATATAAGCCGCAACCCGAGCCCATGCCGACCACGACCAGCCCGCAAAACGATGCACCAAAGCGTAAAAATGGCAGTAACGGTAATGGCAACGGCAATGGGTATGTAAGACAAGCAGCCAAAGCATTGACAAAAATTGAGGGCGAGCCAAAACCGCTTAAAAGCGACTTTTTTGAGGGCGATGAGGTTATTGTGGTTGGGCGTATTTTTAAAAGTGAGGCGCGTGAGGCCAGAAAAGGTGCTATGTTTATTTACACCATTGAAATTACAGACGACGAAAGCTCCATAACATTAAAATATTTCCTAGGAAAAGAGAGCCTGTCGTACGTGGAGCATTTGCTTAAAGTAGGGACTGTAATAAAAATTGCGGGCAAGGTTGAAAACGACAAGTATTCCAGCGAAACTACAATTACTATACACAAAATTGCTCCGGGAGAGCTTAATGCCGGCGTTGTGCGTATGGATAATGCTGAAACAAAACGAGTTGAACTACATTTGCACACAAACATGTCTGTTCTTGATGGAATGACTCCCGCAAAAGAGATTGTTGCCCGTGCTGCCAGCTGGGGGCATAAAGCGGTGGCTATAACAGACCACGGTGTGGTACAGGCATACCCCGAGGCGATGGAGGCGGCTGCAAAGCATGGTATAAAGCTAATTTACGGCATGGAGGCGTATTTGGTGGACGATTTGGATGTAAGTATTGCGTCCCGTCCAAAAAATGCGAAGTTAAGTGATGATTTTGTTGTATTTGATATAGAAACAACAGGACTTAACAGGGAACATTGTACAATCATTGAAATTGGTGCAGTGCGTATGAGAGATGGCGAGGTCGGAGAGATTTTTCACGCCTTTGTTGACCCAGAACAAGACTTGCCTGCAGAAATTATAAAATTGACGAATATTACGGATGATATGCTGGTCGGAAAGCCCAAAATTGCCGAAGTTTTACCCCAGTTTTTGGAATTTGTGGGTGATAGTATTCTTGTGGCTCATAATGCAGACTTTGACATGGGCTTTGTGGAGCATATTGGTAGGCAGTTGGGGTATTTTGTGGACAATCCCTATCTTTGCACTTTGCAGCTGTCAAGGGCTCTTTTTCCGAATTTAACACGCCATGGGCTTGCTGCAATGGCAAAGCATCACGAAATTGCGCAAGAAAGCCACCACAGAGCCAGTGATGATGCAAATGTGCTTGCACAAATTTTTTCACAGCAAATTGAAATTTTAAAAAGCCGCAATATTGACACTCTACATATGATAAATTTGCGGTATGCAAAAGAAATTGACGTAAAAACTTTGCGCCCACGCCACGCCACAATTTTGGTTAAAAGCCAAGAGGGAATGCGTAATTTATACGAGCTTGTTTCAAAATCGCATTTGGAGCATTTTAACCGTTATCCACGTATACCAAAAAGTGAGTTTATTGCTTTGAGGGAAGGGCTTTTAATTGGCACAGCCTGCGAACAAGGGGCGTTATATATTGCGGTGAAAGAAAACCGACCACAAGAAGATATTGAAAAAATTGCACAATTTTACGATTATTTTGAGGTTCAGCCAATAGGTAATAACGCCCATCTTGTGCGTCAAGGTGAGGTGGAAAGTGAACAAAGCCTGCGGGATATAAATATTAAGATTGTGGAATATGCCGAGACATACAACAAGCCCGTTATTGCGGCTGGTGATGTGCATTTTATGGACCCCGATGACGGGTTTTATCGTAGTATAATCCAAACGGGGCAGGGCTTTAAAGATGCAGACGAACAAGCCCCGCTTTACTTTCGCACAACAGAAGAAATGCTTGACGAATTTGCTTATTTTGGCGATGAAAAGGCTTACGAACTTGTGGTAACAAACACAAATGCTCTTGCAGATAGCATTGACGAAGGCATCCGCGCCATCCCCAAAGGCACTTTTCCGCCCATAATTGAGGGTAGCGAAAAAGAGCTTCAAGACATGGTTTGGGCAAAGGCTAGAAATATTTACGGGGACGACCCCCCGCAAATAGTGCAAGACCGCATAAACAAAGAGCTTGGCTCTATTATCAAAAACAATTTTTCGGTAATGTACATCATTGCGCAAAAACTTATTGCAAGGTCTATGGAAGACGGGTATTTGGTGGGTAGCCGTGGGTCTATTGGGTCTAGTCTTGTTGCCACTTTTTCCGACATAACAGAGGTAAATCCCCTTGCGCCCCATTATTATTGCAAAGAGTGCAAATACAGCGATTTCGATTCTGATGTGGTGAAGCAATACGCAGGGGCGCACGGATGTGATATGCCTGATGCCAACTGCCCCAAATGTGGCGAACAACTGACAAAAGAGGGTCATTCCATTCCTTTTGAAACATTTTTGGGGTTTGAGGGCGATAAAGAGCCCGATATTGACTTGAATTTTAGCGGAGAGTATCAAGCTACTGCACACGCCTATGCCGAGGAAATTTTGGGCAAGGGCTATGTTTTTAAAGCGGGCACAATATCCACCGTAGCGAATAAAACGGCTTTTGGCTATGT
>WRBU01000063.1 GCA_009784355.1 Defluviitaleaceae bacterium | reverse complement strand
TCAAGACAATAAATAAATCCACATCAGAAAATTCATCCGAAAGCCCTTTTGCGTAACTTCCTGTTAAAAAAGCAACTTCAATGTCATTTTTAAAACTACATTCGTCAATAAATTTTCTTGCGGATTTTTCCCAATTTTGCATTTTGTCCCCCTACGAGTGTTTGCGCTTTTCTAAATATACTAGCAAATTTGAGATGTCTGCGGGGCTTACCCCCGAAATTCGGCTGGCTTGTCCTATGTTTGCAGGGCGTATTGCGGCAAGTTTCTGCCTCGCTTCCGTTCGCAAATTACCTACATCGTTATAATCAATATCCGATGACAAAAGGCGTTTTTCCAGCTTTTTGAACTGTTCCACTTGAAACATCTGCTTTGCAATATATCCTTCGTATTTAAGTGAAATATTAACTTGCTCCGCCACATCTTTTGGCAGGTTTGGGCGGTTTTCATCCAGTTTTTCTAAAATTTCATAGCTTAACTCTGGGCGTTTTATCAAATCCGCCATTTTAAAGCCATATTCAATTTCTGTGGAGCTATGCTTGCGGAGCAATTCGTTTGTGGCATTGCTTGGAGCAATGGTTAGTTTGCGGACACGCTTTACTTCGCCGTCAATAAGGCTTTGCTTGTGCAGCAGCCGCTGATAACGCTCGTCATCAATCAAATATCCGCGACTCCTTGGTGTAAGGCGCAAATCTGCGTTGTCTTGCCGAAGCAAAAGGCGGTATTCCGCACGGGAAGTCATCATTCGGTAGGGTTCTTTTGTGCTTTTGGTAACAAGGTCGTCTATCATAACGCCAATATAGGCTTCAGAGCGGTCGATTATTAGCGGCGGCTTGTCAAGTAGTTTTGCGGCGGCGTTTATCCCTGCAATTAAGCCTTGGGCGGCGGCTTCTTCGTAGCCCGAGCTTCCATTGAATTGCCCAGCAGAATACAGCCCTGAAATAGCTTTAAATTCTAGCGTGGCATCAAGCTGAGTTGCGTCAATGCAGTCGTATTCAATAGCATAGCCAAAGCGCATAATGTGGGTATTTTCCAGCCCTTTAACAGAGCGATACATTGCAATTTGAACATCCTCAGGAAGCGATGTTGACATGCCCGAAATATATAGCTCCCCTGTATTTTCGCCCTCTGGTTCTATAAAAACCTGATGGCTTGTTTTTTCGCTAAAACGCACCACTTTGTCTTCAATGCTGGGGCAATATCTTGTGCCTGTGCCGTCAATTTCGCCGCTATACATTGGGCTTCGGTGGATATTTGCACGTATAATATCATGGGTGTCTTCGTTGGTGTGGGTGAGATAGCATGAAATTTGCTCACGGACTATGACCTCTGTCGTGTTTTCAAAGGAAAACGGAACAATGTTCTCGTCCCCTTTTTGCTCGACCATCTGTGAAAAATCCACACCACTGGCATGTATGCGGGCTGGCGTTCCTGTTTTAAAACGATACATTGCTATGCCCAGTTTTTCAAGGGAGTTGCGTAATTTTGTTGAAGCCAAAAGCCCGCTTGGGCCGCTATTTACGCTTACTTCGCCCCAAATACAGCGGGCGTTGAGGTATGTTCCTGTAGCAATTATTACTGCATTGCAGGGGTAAAATGTTCCTGATGCGGTGATAACGCCTTCAACATGCGGGCGACCAATGGCCGCCCCTACGGATATATCAACGACCTCTGCTTGGACTATTTGTAGGTTTGGGGTGTTTTCCAGTGTTTTTTTCATTTCTCGGAGTATTTGAACTTGTCCGCTTGCGCACGCAGTGAGTGTACGGCAGGGCCTTTGCCGAGGTTTAGCATTTTGGACTGAATGTAGGTTTTATCGATATTTTTACCCATTTCGCCGCCCAAGGCATCAATTTCACGCACCAAATGCCCCTTGGATGTGCCGCCAATATTAGGGTTGCACGGCATCATGGCAATGGATTCCAAAGATATAGCAAAAATTTTGGTGGCAAGTCCCATACGAGCCGTAGCCAAAGCCGCTTCGCAACCCGCATGACCCGCACCAATCACAATTATATCCGTATGTTCGGCTGTATACATAAAAACTCCTACTTTCCTAAACAAAACTCTGAAAAAATCCTGTCAATAAGCTCTTCGTCCACCACAACCCCCGTTATTTCTCCAATAGCAGCATAGGCATCTTGGATGTCTATTGCCACAAGGTCTATAAACATGCCTGTATTAATTGCAGATACAGCAGCGTTAAGGTATTCTTTTGCAGCGTTAAGCAGGTTTATATGGCGTACATTTGTAACAATTTCTTGGCTGTATTGCAAGTTGTTAATGGCAAAGACTTCCTTTATTTTTGCCGTCAATTCGTCAATGCCATCCCCATTTTGGGCGGAAATGCGAACCATTGGAGCATCAATTCCATCCACCAATGCTTGCTGGGGCAAATCGGATTTATTAATAACCACTATCAAATTTTTAAATGATTGCTGTACAACAAAATCTTCGTCAAGGGGTTGTGAGCCATCCAATACCAATAGCACAAGGTCGGCTTCTTCGGCTTCTTTTGCTGAGCGCACAACCCCCTCTTTTTCTACAATGTCATCCGTTTCTCTAATTCCCGCTGTATCCGCAATTATTAGAAAAATATCACCTAACTGTATAGTTTCACGCAATACGTCACGGGTTGTTCCCGCAATATGGGTTACAATAGCACGCTCTTGCCCCAGCATGGCGTTAAGCAAGGACGACTTGCCTACATTCGGCTGTCCAATTATAGCGGTCTTTATCCCTTCACGAATAAGTTTGCCCCCCGATGCAGTGGCAAGCAGTTTGTCAACTTGCTTTAAAATACTGCAAAGAACATCACGTACATCACTTGCCACAATCTCCGCTTCTTCGTGGTCGGGATAGTCTATTGCCATTTCTATTCGGGCAAGGGCGTTAAGCAGGTCATTTGCACAATTATCCATCAATATTGACAAATTTCCCGAAAGTTGGCTTAATGCCGATTTATGCGATAATTCGCTTTTTGCCCCAATAATATCCATCACAGCTTCTGCTTGTGAAAGGTCAATGCGTCCTGCCAAAAATGCTCTTTTGGTAAATTCGCCTGCTTCGGCAAGCCTTGCACCATTGACTAAAACTAGCGCAAGAATTTTTTGTACGGCAACGGTACCTCCGTGGCAATTTATCTCTACCACATCTTGGCGGGTAAAGGTGCGGGGGGCAAGCATCACACTGACTAAAACCTCGTCAATTTTTTGTGCATTTTCAAAAATCCAGCCATAATATATACGATGACTTTCGTATTCGCCTTTATGTGAAAAAATCTTTGATAAAATAGGTATAGCATCCGAACCGCTTATCCGCACAATGGCAATAGAGCCGCCCGTTGGGGATGATATGCCGACGATGGTGTCGTCTATATTAAATTTTGCTAGTTTATACATTAGCTTCGCTACCTCGCTGTTAATAATCGCCCCACAACCACAAAACGGGTGTCTTGATGAGTGTTTGTGCATGTTGACAGCACCAAAATATTGTCGCTCGGGGTTGCTGGTCTTGCGTTTGTATTTATCACATTTCTGTGTGCAATTTCGTTTAAAAGTGCGGCAAATTCACCGTCGCTGTTAAAGTGCACTTGAATATAGTAAAAATCAATATTTGTGGAAAAAGCGGCAAAAATCTCATAAATAAGCGTTATTTCAGGAGTTATCACATAAATATTTCTGTGGTTTTGCACAAAATCATCTTGGTTTACAAAGTACCTCAAATTATGAAACATTGTACCGTTGCGCATATTGTGTCCATAAATTATAGTGTTTGGGTCTGTAAAGTCAGGGCTATTGCGAAAGTCCATGAATAATGCACCATTTACATTTTCATTACCAAAAACGTCGTGATAAAGGTAATGCTCGTTATCATATCCTTGCACTACTAAATTCCCGATATTTGTGCCGCCAATGGCGATATATGCAACAATATTTCCGCTTCCTGTAAGTTCCCGTGCTTGCCGCATCAACCTATCCCCATCGATGTCAGCTCCTCCATAAATATATGGCTCAAAAATCTCTTGAATTATCTCGCTGTTTCTTTGGGATTGCCTTCCGTCCTGCCAATATCTAAAATATCCGTAGGCATTAAAGACAAGCAAAGCCAAAAAAAATACAGTAGCAACAAGGGCAAGCCAAAATACGGCTTTATTTTTTTGCAAAGTTTTTTTACTGCCTACCATATCTCGCCGCCTCATATTGCTTGGTAATTTCGTCAATATTCTCTTCATTGCGTATAATATCCGAAATATTTTTGGTATGGTGGAATTTTTTTACCTTTGCACCTTTTTTAATGTGGCTGTTTACTTTTTTCCTATATTCACGGCGTATAGGGTTGCGCAGCCTTTCGCCCATGCGTGAAAAAACCGAGCCAACCGTACCCTTAAGATTCATTTCCAACTTTTCAACCTCTACGTCGCTAGGCACCTTACGTTTTATAATCCCTTTACGAATAAGCATTGCACGAAACAGCAAAACCAATGCGGCTACAATGCCCATGCCAATCAGTACAAAAGTTACATAACTAGCCGCATTGCCCAAAGTTTCCAAGCTGCCATCATCCAAAACTTGATCGGCGGCAAAGTCTTCTATCTGAAAATAAATAGTTTCGCCGTTTAAATATACTTGAAAAACCCCGTCAGGCTCATCACGGAAAGGCTCTTGTCCGGGAGTGAAAATGGCAAGAAGTAAGCCGAAAGGATAAAGCACCCAATGCGCCACCCAATAAAAACCTGCGAAAATTAGCCCCGGCAAAAATATAATTTGGTCGGACGGCACAAAAATAGCAATAAGAGCAAAGGCAAGAACAACTCCCAAAAATACACCCATGGTTACATAATTTGCTTTAAAAAGTGCTTTGGATGTAAGACGCTCTTTATCGTCTATCAAGCGAAGCTGTTTATCCATATTGTTCATTTGCACGTGACAAATTACAGCAAGCACACCTGCGATAAACAGCAATATATAAAGATTTGTTAGAATACGAATGTCGGAAACGCCAAAAAAATCAGCTATAAAAGCCAAAGAACCCAAAGCGAGAACCAAAGAAAATCCTGTTCCAAAATTTACTGAAACTTCAATATCCAAACGACGTGCAAAGGAATATACCACAAAAAACCCAAATATCACCGCAATAGGCCAAAAAAACTCATTGCCCCAAAAGGCCCAAACAACCCAGCCTACAAAAATGAGATGTATTGCCAAAAAAGTATAGAAATTTGTAACCCTTTTACGCACAAACATAAGCACAAAAAAGGGTATTACCGCCCACAAATAGTCCCATGCATCTGCTCCGACCAAAAAAGAAAAGAAGCCAAACATGAAAATGAAAGCCACAAAGGACGCTAAAATTTCTTTTATTAGCTTTCGGTTTTCCATAAATGCCCCTCCTACTTTGTAGCTTGCCACACCAAAATATCATCCCTTTGCGGGGCGGCTTTCAATAGACTTGTCTCCATAGGCATAATTACTACATAAGATATACCTTTTGACTTTAAATGCTCCAAAGCATCCGCCAAATCCTCTCCATAGTAACTAGAAATTATCAAATACACTGCGTCAGGATTCATTAATTGTGAAAGGTGCGTCGCAATACCGCTAGGTGCATTTGATGTGTTGATATGCGCCAAAGATTCTAAAATTGTTTGTAAATGCGCTGAGCTTCGCCCCATGGGGATGTAGGGCATTTTGTTTGTGTGCCCGTCCCGTCCATTGGTATAAAACCCTACTTTTACGTCATCGTGAATGTATTTGCTGGCAACAGTCGCCGCCAAACGTATGCCTTGCTCGTAAATTTCTTTGTAAGGATGATTGTTATATGGCTGCAAATTAAGCACAATTTCCAAACGCCGTGCAGAAACAGGAGCATGGATGTTGACCATGAGTTGCTGTTGTATGGCAGAGGCTTTAAAATTTATATTTTTTAACGAGTCTGTGGGCAAATAGTCCCTAATTCCCTTAAACTCAAAAGGGTCGGGGTTTATTAGAGAGTTGGACAAAATAGCCGCATCTAAATTCTTATACAGCATATCCATTTCTTTGTCCTCATCTAATAATTTTGGGTATACAGTTAGCTCTTGATAGGTCTTGAAAAATCCTTCAAAACGCTTTGTGTGGAGCAAATTGCCTACTTTTAAATTAACCTCACCAAGAGTGTAAAAGCCACGCTGGCTTGCTGTAAAAGGCAGTTTGCGCCGTAATTTTTCGTAAACTTTTATAGAAAATAAATCCCGCTGAGTTTTAACGCCAAAAGCCCCGCCCGTGCCGCCCACATTTTCGCCAAAATCAAGCTGCGCTGGCAGCCTAATTTCTACAAAAAGCCAAGGCAAGGGCAGCAGCTTCTTATTGGTAAACTCTTCTATTAAAAATAATGTGTCGCCCTCGAATGCTTCTTTTGTCGAAAATTTTACCTCTGCGGTTAGTCCGTGCTTCCAAAACCGCCTATATAGCCAGCTTTGCAAAAGTATTAATGAAGCAATAGCAACACCAATTACAATAACTACCATGCCATTACCTCCGCTTCCATTCCTCGACGGGGGTTACAACTTCCTCTATAATGTTATCTAAAATAGACTTTGCGGCGGCGGGTCGGTTGCGCAAGCCGCCTTTTAGCACCAGCCTATGAGCAAAAACATAGGGAAGCAAATGTACAATCTCTTTTGGAGTTACAAAGTCTTGCCCATTTAAAATGCAATACGCTTGCGCAATGCGGGCAAGCGCCAACATACCGCGGGTAGAAATACCAAGGGCAATACCCTCATGCCTGCGTGTTTTTTCCACCATGTCAACAATATATCTATTTACATCAGGATGAATGTAAACATTTTGCGCCGCTACCTGCATGGCTTTGAAGCTGTCCATATCGCAAACG
>WRBU01000062.1 GCA_009784355.1 Defluviitaleaceae bacterium | reverse complement strand
TTTATGGAGCAAACCCAAATCCTGCCATGGAATTGCTTGACACGGCGTATAAATATTCTGATGTAAAACCAAAACAAAATCCGCTAATATACGAAATTATTCGATAATATCAAAAAACCTCCCATGAATCGAGGTGTGCAATTTACATCTCGATTTTTCTTGACTTTGCGACTGCATCCATGTCATAATTATTTGACAAGAAAAATCCGAAGTGGAGGAGTAATGAGCATGAAAATTAACTTAGACCAATTATGGCATAGCGGGAAAGAGCAAGATTGGGAGGTTGCTTACCGCAATTATTGGAGTCGTGTGCCGCCAAAAAGGGTGGCAATAGTTAAAGAGTTCGACCAGTTTGATGTTGAATTAGTCAAATCAATGTCTACGGAAGAGTTTTATAGGTTTCTATACGACAAATATTTTGTTTGGAAATTTGAAACGACAGTTGCTCCTGACGGTGCGAGGGCTTTAGATGACAGACGAAAAGACCTCGAAAAGTATGAGGTTGAGGGTCTAGTAGGTCTAGGTAAAACTCATGATAAACTGTTCTTGTTTGACCAAAGCGATATTCGCAAGGGACTGGTTATCGCAAAAGAGATACATGGTCTAGGCATAGCTGGCGCATCTGGCTTACTTGCCGTCCTATTCCCTAAATACTTTGGAACTGTAGACCGTTTCGTAGTAAAATCACTGCTTCAAGTTAGCGACTTGCCCCAACACAATGAGTTAAAGTCGATGAATCCAAGCTATCTCAAACTCGCTGATGGTGTGATTCTTATACAAATATTGAGAGATAAAGCCGCTCAGTTAAACCAACAGTTCCAGAGCAGCTCATGGACACCTCAAAAAATCGACCTTATCTTGTGGGGGATACGAAATTAATAGCTTTGATGGGCTTAATTGAAATTCTCGTTCCGGCGAGCAGCTAGGTTGCCGCCGCTTCGTGGAAGCCTAACCTAGCTGCTCGCTGGGACAAGTCCAGACCCCAAATCCCCATGCTAGTAGCAAGGGGATTTTTTGTTGGATTACTGCGGAAAAATGTACATTGTGCAGACATGCGACGGGAGGTTTTGTAATATTAAAGATTTTTAACAGGCATCCATATTTCCCATTGGTAATCCTTTGAAGATGCGTTTCCGTCAGGAAAAACTTCCATGCTCGGCACCTCTTCATCTCGCAAATATCCGCTTGCTGGAAACCATTCGGTTATAACACGAGTCCAAGCCTCGGGGACATAAGGTGCGCCCGTGGGCGAGGTAATGGTAAATACCGCCCATGTTGCGGCAGGTATTGTTTTAGTCGTCATGCCGTCGGGCTTTGTTCCGTGATATTGGGCACCGATAATGATGTTTGTGCTGTTTTGGTCATTTCCAAAGTCGTATGCCGCTACTTGCTCAAAAGGCATTGAATAAAAACTTTTGCCGCCGGCATTTTGCAAGCGTGGATGGTATTCATCCATAAATTTGCGCCATAATGGCGGCAGAGTGTCGTTGCCCCAAGTATTGCAGTCTAGGTTATCCGTGCCTGCCAGCCCCATAATTTGAAAGCTGTCTTTTTTCTCGATTCTAAAATTCATCTCGTTCACTCCTTTTATAGTGAGTACGAAGGTTATTGGCGGATAGGTTTTTAAGGGTACACCTTCCTTGCGAGCCTGCGACGGCGATATGCCGTGCAGTTCTTTGAAAGCCCGTGTAAAGGATGTGGGCGATTCATAGCAGTATTTCAAAGCAATGTCGATGACTTTGCCGCCGCTTTGAATGTCAAAAGCAGCCTGCGACAAACGTCTGCGCCTAATATACTCCGAAACAGACATTCCTGCCATAAAAGAGAATATGCGGGAAAATTCGTAAACAGAGCAACCGACAATCCGTGATAAGTCTGCATTACAAATAGGATGCAACAAATTCTCTTCGATATGAATAACCACATCATTCATTCCTTTTAGCCAATCCATTCAAATAATCCCCTCTCGATACAATTATAAGTGAAACGAAGACGATTTTCCTCGCTTGGGTTGCTAAATTTGGATAGATATTATATCATAAACTTAAAAGGCGACCTGAAGGTCGCCGTCATATAAGATAAAAATTATAGCGGTTACGCTATCTTCTCTGCCATTTGTACCTATTGTCTAACATTTGGAGGATAAACTCCTTCGATAAAATATAGAATCTTGCCTGTTTGTACGCAAACCATACACTCATCTCATGTTAGCGGAAAAACCAACTCCACCAGCTATGATTGCGGGCTATTCCTATTGCTTCTGTCAAATTTATAGGTTGGGTTTCGTGTCCATTAATAGAGCCGTTCACGACAGTTATGTTCAAATTTTCAGTCAAAAATTCCTTAATAGATTCATCTATTTCAAGGCTTCCATTTTCCAAATGAATATTTACTTGTTCAAAAAGCCAATTATCGTAAAGTGGAACATGAATTGTAACCAAAGCATCGTATGCTGAATTGTTATCCCAGACATATATATTTCTATTTCTGGAGCTGCCACTTCCGAATGTATGCATAGAGTAGGCGGTAGACCATCCGCTGCTTTCTATAAAAACTCTTCTATGGTCATTAAGAGAGCTATTCCACCTATTGCGCTCTAATATTTCATCGGTATGAAACTCAATTCTTAAATTGGCGTTTAACAAATTTATCTCAAGATTTCCTACAACGCTATCCCAAGAGCCATTAAAGTTTACATCAATAAAATTGGACGCTGAAACATTGGGAAATCTGCATGGAAAGGTTGCCCGCATTTCATTCCCTGATTGTCTTAGGGCATCAAAATCAAAGGATGCTTGCGTATTATTCGTACTATTCCTTGATTCTGCGGCGGCTACTTCAGTAGCTATTCCAAAACCGCAAACCATAAAAACACCAAAAATCATTATTAAGGCAAGCGGCGTTATAATAACAAAATTTCTTTTATTAGCTTTCATGGATAAAATCCCCCCTTATAATATAGGCTGGCTTTCCCCACTATCTATGATGGCGACTAGCCTATTTTAAAATTATACCACGAGTGGAATTGCAGAGCAAGAACATTTTTGCTCCTCTTGATTGTAATCTAATGCGATTTTCCTCGCTTGGGTTGCTAAATTTGGATAGATATATTGCAAAAGGCGACCCTCATTGTGCGACCTCATTATTCAAAAGCAAAATTGTGAAACGGCTCGGTGTGGTTGGGTCGCAACTTTGCTTTCTTATGTGAGGGCGCGCTTAGGTCGCCTTTTGCTGATTACCGCAGTTTAAAGAAAGCAATTTTATTGCGCAAAAGCTCTGCTTGCGAGCTTAATTCTTGGCTGGCTGCAGCGGACTCTTCGGCTGTGGCGGCTGTATCTGTTACCACATCTGCAATCTCGCTTACTGCAGCTTTTATATTAGTTATGGAAGTCAGCTGGTCGTTTGATGTGCCTGCTATTTCAAAAACTATTCCAGAAATTTCGCTAATGTTTGATGTAATGGTTTCAAAGGCGGCAACAACATCTTCTGCGGCTTTAAGTCCTGCGGCGAGGTTTTTGGAGTCGCTGTCCACAATTTCTGCTGTTTCAGAAGCGGATTTTGATGACTTGCTTGCAAGGTTGCGGACTTCGTCTGCTACCACAGCAAAACCTTTGCCGTGTTCACCAGCCCTTGCGGCTTCAACGGACGCATTAAGTGCAAGAAGATTGGTTTGGAAAGCAACATTGTTTATAACCCCAACGATATTTGCAATTTGTCCGCTTGATTCCTTTAAAGCATCCAAAGTTTCGGACATGGTGTTCACGGTTTCCCGGCCTTGCAAAGCGAATTCTTCCGAGGATGCTGCCGCAGTGTTTGCTTGATGTGCCCTTTCGCTTGCCTGCGTGGTTTTTTCATGAACAAGCATCAAAGAGCTGCTCAACTCTTCAATAGAGGCAGTTTGTTTTGATGCACCATCCGCCAAAACCATAGAGTTGCTTGACATTTGCTCTGCCCCTTGTGCAACATGATTTACGGTGGATTGAATTTCATTCATCGTGTCATTTAACGAAGATAGAATTTGTGTAAGTGCAGTTTCTATCGGAGCGTAAGAGCCGATGTAGTTTTTAGTAACTGAAACCGTCAAATCACCTTTTGCCATGCTGGATAAAATCTGCGATATTTCATTGACGTATTCTAGCGTAGTTTCTTCCGTTGTGTTAAGAGCATTTTTAAGATTTTCAAAAGAGCCTTTAAAAGTTTGCTCTATACGTGCATCTTCAAAATTACCCTTGCTCATTTCGTTGAGGGAGTTTTCTATTATCGTTAATGGAGCGTTCACGGCAGCCACAAGTTCGTTAAGGCTGTTTGCCAAATCATACCATCTTCCGGTATATCTGTCTACATCAATATTTTTATTTAAAATACCAGCAGAAGCATCTTTCGCCAAAAGGCGGGAAGAATTTGCAAAGCGGTTAAGAGTAACTAAAAGGTCATACATAGTTTGAGGCAAGATAGCCTTTTTGCCTGGCATTTCTGGCACATCTAGCTTAAAGTCCCCAGCCTTTATTTTTTCCATGGTATTTAAAATCATTTGCGTATCCATGACTTGATGGTGCAAAAGTTGATTTATACTCTCTACAAGGTCTTTGAAAGAGTTTTCGTATTTACTTGAATCTGCCTTGTATTCGATATCGCCAACAATGTTAAATTCATGGTTAATGCGGGTTAGGTCTGTTGTTATATCTTTTATAACCCTAACTAAATGCCCAATTTCATTTGCCAAAATACCTATTTCATCATTGGATGACGGAGGTAAGTTTACATTTATGTTGCCATGGGTAGCTTGTCGTGTAATATGCTCAACTTGCCTTAAAGGCACAACAATGGAACGCACAATTAGCGCAACAATAGGTATAGTAATGACTAGACCAAGGATAACCATGAAAATTATCATGCGGTTTGATGCTTCCATTTCTGAAATATTGTTACTTAATGTGTTTTCAATATCAATAAGTCCTTGCGATGGAGTGCCGTAAGTAGCAGTGTCAGCTTGGATTTGCTGGCTTACAATGTCGAGCATCCCATTTGAGTCCTCTATAAGTGCAATGCGGCTTGTTATTCCGCCATACGCAATTATTAAAAGAAAAATTACGAGAAAACTAAACATTATATATAGCCTAGCCCCCACTTTTAATTTGCGCAATAATTTTGACATCTCGCTTACCTCCTGCAATCATTATCTCTAAAAGTTTTGTATTCAATAGACATACTAACACAAATTTTTAACAAATGCAAGCATTGACAAAAAAAAAGTAGACGTTATAATTAAATCAAAAGTTTTATACTAATCCTGATTAAAATCATAGACTGCTCTCCCTCGCTAAACGCAAAATCTTTGATTTTGCTACTCGGTCGGCACTCTATGTTTTAATCTAGGATTAGTATTAGGAGGGCATTTATGGATTTTAGTGCATTATACAACCCTTATGCATCATCGCGTACGGCGGTTTATGCTAAAAAAGGTATGATTGCTACATCGCATCCTTTAGCTGCTCAAGCTGGTTTGGATATTTTGAAAAAAGGAGGCAATGCAATAGATGCAGCTATTGCAACGGCTGCCTGCCTTACCGTTGTTGAACCCACCTCAAACGGCATTGGCGGTGATGTTTTTGCCCTATTGTGGGCTGGCGGCAAGCTGCACGGACTTAATGGCTCTGGAAAATCACCAGAGAGCATTAGTATTGATGCTGTAAAAGCAAAAGGGCACGAAACCATGCCAAAATTTGGCTTTGAGCCTGTTACAGTACCGGGTGCGCCTGCGGCATGGGCGGCTCTTAACAAGCGTTTTGGAAAACTAACTCTTGAACAATGCCTTGCGCCCGCTGTGGAGTATGCTCGCTTTGGGCATCCAATTTCTCCAACAGTAGGTAAATATTGGCAAGGCGGTTTTAAAGCATATGCTGCAAATTTGAAGGATAAGGGTGTAGAATTTGACCATTGGTTTAAAACTTTTGCACCAAATGGAAAACCACCACAAATTGGTGAAATATGGAAATCTGATACTCATGCAAAAACTCTGGAAGAAATTGGTAAGACGAATGCAGAGAGCTTTTATCGTGGCGGGCTTGCAAAAGCTATCGCAAATTTTTGTGCAAAACATGGCGGATATTTAACCGCAAATGACCTTGCGGCGCATGAAGCGCTTTGGGTTGACCCAATTTCGGTGAATTACCGTGGCTACGACGTGTGGCAAATTCCGCCTAATGGACAAGGATTAGTCGCCTTGCTTGCCTTGAATATACTGTCAGGATACGAAGACGTGGACTATCACCGCTCTTTTGAAGCGATGAAGCTGGCATTTGCTGTGGGCAAGGCGGCAATAACCGACCCAGCCCACATGAAAGCGAGCATTGATGAGTTTCTTTCTCAAAAATATGCTGAAAAATTGCGGGCTCAAATTACAGACACAGCTGCACAACCCGCACCAATTTTGCCTGACAGTGGCGGCACGGTTTATCTTGCGGCGGCAGATGATGAGGGTAATATGATTTCGTTTATCCAAAGTAACTACATGGGCTTTGGCAGTGGTCTAGTTGTTCCCGGCACGGGTATTGCACTGCAAAACCGCGGGGCGGACTTTAGTCTTGACCCAAATCATGCAAATGCTTTAATGGGCGGCAAGCGCACCTATCACACTATTATACCGGGATTTTTGACCAAAGGCGGCAGACCAATAGGGTCTTTTGGCGTTATGGGCGGATATATGCAGCCGCAAGGGCATCTGCAAGTAATTCAAAACACTATTGACCATAAACTTAATCCCCAGCAAGCTCTTGATGCACCACGCTGGCAGTGGACGGCAGACAAAAAGTTTGAAGTAGAGCATAGCTTTCCAAAGCATATTGCGCAGCAACTTGCCGCAAAAGGACATCAAATAACAATGCCGATAGACAGCGGCAGTTTTGGGCGGGGTCAAATAATTTGGCGGCTGGAAAACGGAGT
>WRBU01000061.1 GCA_009784355.1 Defluviitaleaceae bacterium | reverse complement strand
GTTGCCACATCCATTACGGGTGCAATAATGGCAATGGCATCCAGCGATGGTAAAATTGTATTGGCTTGGCACACGGTTTCGCAATGCGGTTTGATTTTGGTTGGTCTTTCCCATGGTGGGGAATATGCTATGATTGGTGCCTTGTACCACATTGTTGCCCATGCTGTTTTCAAATCCACTCTGTTTTTGACGGCAGGCATTATCCGCAAATCTTACGGAACAATGAATGTGTACAAAATTAGAGGTGTTTTAAAACGTATGCCGCTTGTAGGTATTGCGATGCTATTCGCTGTTTTGGGCATTATGGGAGCACCATTTTTCTTCGGCTCTATTTCAAAATATTATATGGGCGCAAATGTAAGCGAAGTAATGGTATGGATGCATAGGATAATGGCATTTGGTACTGTTGTTAGCTTTATTAAATACGGGTCTATGCTGTTTGGCAAAGACGCAGGCAACAAAGGCGAAGAATTTAAGCCAAGCAAATGGCGTGTTGCCCCCACCTTCTTTTGGGGCTTGCTATGCCTTGCGGGCGGTGTTTTTGGTCCGCAGTTGGTAAACTTTATGTTTAGCAATGGTGTTGGCATTTCTGTGCCAGAAACGCTTTTAACGGGCTGGGCCTATTATGAGAAAGCACTGTGGCTTTTGGGTACTTTTGCAATAGGAATACCGTTTTATCTATATGTGGTCAAAGGGAACAAGCTGCTTAAAAAGCTGAGCAAATTAGATTTTAGCTTTAAAACGATTGTGGCATCCATGGTCGCTTTTGTGGGTATATTAATCGTATTTGTTGGAATATTGTATTAATAACAAACGAAGTTTAAATCGTGAGGGCAGTGCCTATTTTACGGCATTGCCCTTTTTTGACAGGGGGAAGAACTTTGGACGAAAAAAATGAAAATTTTGAGCATTTAACGCCACGAGAGCGGCAAATGGCAACTGCTAATATACCAAGGTTAGTATTAAGTTTTTCTATACCAACAGTTATTGGTATGTTGGTATCTGCTCTTTATGTGGTGATTGACCGTTTTTTTGTGTCGCAGATTGAAGGCATTGGAGATTACGCCCTGTCCGGCATAACCCTTGCATCTCCTGTGGTGCTTATTTTGGGTGCGGTTTCTTTGTTAATTGGCGTTGGGGCGGCGGCTAATATTTCCATACGCCTTGGCAAAGGGGACAGAGCAGGGGCGGAAAAAATCCTTGGCAATGCCTTCACCCTCAACATTGTTTGCTCCATCGTGCTGGGCATTGCTGCTTTGATTTTTTTAGAGCCTATCTTGCTGGCATTTGGTGCATCTGAATACACCTTGCCCCACGCCTACACCTACACAAGCATAAAGTTGTATGGCACGCTTTTCATGTATCTTTCTTGGTCAATGAACCATCCAATACGTGCCGTGGGCAATGCAAAGCGTTTTGCGGCAGGGCAGCTTCTTGGGGCAATTTCCAGCATTATTTTAAACCCCATTTTTATTTTTGACTGGGGTTTGGGTTGGGGCATTGCGGGGGCTGCTTGGTCAACTGTAATTGCTCAAGGTTTGGCATCTGCCTTTGTAATGCTTTATTATTTCCGTGGTGACCCTGCTATTCGCATTAGGCTTAAAAATATGAAATTATGCGGAAAAACCATCGGGGCAATAAGCTCTATCGGGATTGCGCCATTTTTTATGCAAATTCTTGGGTCGGTTGTTGCCATCATTGCCAACCAATTTTTGCGCTACCATGGAGGGGACGTGGCAATAGGTGCTTTTGGTGCTATTGCCGGGGTTACATCACTTTTTGTTATGCCAATTTTTGGCATTGCTCAAGGCACTCAACCCATTGTTGGCTTTAACTTTGGGCGGGGAGATATGCAAAGGGTAAAAACTGGGTATAAGAGCTCCATGATATATGCGGTAAGTATTTGCATTTTGGGCGGCTTATTGCTAATGACTTTTCCAACCCAAATTATGGGAATGTTTTTAAATGACGAAGAAGCGTTGCGAATAGGTGCGCAAGGTATGCGCATAATGGCGTGGACATTGCCCATTGCGGCTTTTCAAATGAATGCATCCACCTTTTTTATGTCTATTGGGCGTGCAAAATGGTCTGTTCTGCTTTCTGTTATGCGCCAAGGGCTTTTCCTCATTCCTCTATACTTTATTTTGCCGCAATTTTGGGGCGTTACGGGGGTTTGGTGGGCAACGCCTATTGCAGACGTCACAGCGTTTAGCGTTGCACTTCTTATGATTTTGCGTGAGATGAGGCAACTTGATAAAAAATTAGCATAAAATAAACGCTTGACAATTTTTGCGCACTCTGATAAACTATATATAATTCCTAGTAGATTGAGGGGATTTGTAAATGAAGATTTCGACAAGAGGGCGATATGGGCTTAAGGTTGTTGTGGATATTGCGCAGCATATTCGCCCAGAGCTGCGCTGTATAAGCCTTAAAAGCAGTGCGGAACGTCTTGGTATTTCTGAGAATTATTTAGAGCAAATTGTAGCTCCCCTTAAAAAGGCTGATGTACTGCGTAGTGTGCGTGGTGCTGGCGGTGGCTATTATTTGGCTCGCCCTGCGGATGCTCTTACGGTTGGTGAGATTTTGCGTATTCTTGAAGGCAACCTTGCCCCAACAGACTGTGCAACGGGCAACGACGATAGTTGCGGCGAGTCTGATTGCGGCTCATGCCCATCAAAATCCGTTTGGCGGGCAATTTTTGAGAATGTAAATCAGGTAGTAGATTCTGTTACTGTTGCTGACTTAATAAAAGATTTTGACGAAAAGATATTTGAAAGGGAAGGCTAATCAATGATATATCTCGATAATGCGGCGACGACAGCTTTGCGCCCAGAAGTATTTGACACCATGATAGAATATATGCGTGAAAATTACGCCAACCCTTCAAGCATATATCAAAAAGCGGGCTGTGCCAAAGTTGCCATGGACGTTGCCCGCGAAAAAATTGCAAAAGCTATTTCTGCCGACCATTCCAATGAAATTTTTTTCACTGGCTCTGGGTCGGAGTCTATAAACTGGGCAATAAAATCTGTTGTAAATAACACAACCCATGGTAAACATATCATCACAACGAAAGTTGAACATCCTGTGGTTTTGCGTACATGCGAATTTCTTGAAAAACAAGGCTTTGATGTAACCTATTTGCCTGTGGACGAATTTGGCATGGTTGATGCACAGCAAGTGGAAGAAGCCATTTTGGAAGGCACTATTTTGGTGGCTGTTATGATGGCCAATAATGAAATTGGCACAATTATGCCCATTGCTGAAATTGGCGAGGTTATTGCCAAGGTGAATGAAACCCGTGAAAGAAGCGAGAGAATACTCTTTTTTACTGATGCTATTCAGGCAGTGGGGCATATACCGGTTGATGTTAATGCTCTTAATGTAGACATGCTTGCGCTAAGCGGGCATAAATTCTATGCTCCGAAAGGCGTAGGGGCTTTGTACGTACGTCGTGGAGTAAAACTAATGCCGCTTATACACGGCGGCGGGCAAGAGAGGGGTCGACGTGGGGGTACGGAAAATGTGTCAGGCATTGTTGGCATGGGTTATGCAATAGACCTTGCTATGGCGGAAATGGAAGCAGAAATTACAAGGCAAACCGAGTTAAGGGACTATCTCATTACCCAAATTCTTGAAAAAATACCACATTCACGACTTAATGGACATCCTATCAAACGCTTGCCCGGCAATGCAAATATTACCTTTGATTTTATTGAAGGTGAGGGTATGCTGTTAATGCTTGATTTTAACGACATAGCAGCTTCCAGCGGCTCTGCTTGTACAAGCGGCTCACTAGACCCATCCCACGTGCTTTTGGCTGTTGGGCTGACGCACGAACAAGCCCACGGGTCACTGCGGTTAAGTCTTGGCAAAGATACAACAAAGCAAGAATTGGACAAGTTGATAGAAGTGTTGCCAAACATTGTGGAGCGTTTAAGGCAAATGTCGCCGTTGTGGGAAGATTACCAAAGAAATAGTGTAACTTAAAGGAGCGATAAAATGTATAGCGAAAAAGTGATGGACTATTTTATGAATCCCCGTAATATGGGTGAAATTGAAAATGCAAACGGCGTTGGGCTTGTTGGGAATGCAAAATGTGGCGACATTATGAAGTTATATTTAGACATAGACGATGCCACAGGCATTATTCGTGATGCAAAGTTTAAAACTTTTGGATGCGGTGCGGCTGTTGCTACTTCCAGCATATCCACCGAAATGGTTATTGGCAAAACCATTCACGAAGCTCTTGACATTACAAACCGCTCTGTTACAGAGGCTTTGGACGGTCTGCCGCCTCTAAAAATACATTGCAGCCTGCTTGCAGAAGAAGCCATCCGCTCTGCCCTGTGGGATTATGCCCAAAAAAAGGGCATTAAAATAGAAGGCTTGCAAGCTCCAGAGTCAACCGACCATCACCACCACCTTAATGACGAAGAATAAAATTAAATGCCTGCCCAAAAAGTTTTGAGCAGGCATTTTTGAATTTGCGTGAACGACCACAGCATTTTGGTTATGCACCATTGCCATTTTACCTGAGCTTGAAGAAAGCAACCTTTTGACGCAGTAAGTCTGCTTGGGAGCTTAATTCTTCGGCAGCAGCTGCAGATTCTTCACTTGTTGAGGATGTATTCGATACAACATGTGAGATTTCTGCAACAGAGGAATTTATGGAAGAAATTGACTCTAATTGCTTTTCTGAAATGTTAGTAATGCTTTCTATAAGACCTGCAATTTCAGAGATATTGCTTGCAATAAGGTTAAAAGAGTTGACAACTTCATTGGTTGCCTTTATTCCTTCATCTGCAATTTTTGTATCTTCTTGTATGATTACTTCGGTTTCGGAAGCGGAAAGCTGGCTGCGCCCTGCAAGAGTTCTAACCTCGTCAGCAACAACAGAGAATCCCCTGCCGTGGTCGCCGGCTCTTGCGGCTTCGACAGAAGCATTAAGAGCGAGGAGGTTGGTTTGAAAAGCAATGTTTGTTATTGTGCTTATAATTTTTTGAACAGAGTTTGACGATTCTTTAATTCGGTTCATGGTATCTACCATTAGCCCAACGGCTTCTGTGCCGCGGTCTGCAAACTCGCGGGACTGCGAAGTGCTGGTGTTAGCGGATGTTGCATGAGCATTTGCTTGCGCGGCATCTTCATGTATCATTTTGACAGACGAAGATAATTTTTCAATGGCGTTATTTTGCATTGCTGCACCAGAAGCAATGTCGCTTGCAGAACCAGATATTTGTTCAGCTCCGATACTAACTTGGTCGGCGGCTGCCTGTATTCCCGATAAAGTAAAGTTCAAAGATTTTAAAATGGTGGTCAATGCTTCTTTAATCGGAGTGTATTCGCCAATATAAATTTCGTCATTTAGCTGTACGGTAAGGTCGCCTTGTGCCATTTTGCCTAAAACGCCAGAAATATCGTCTATTATTGCACGTATATTAACATTAGCAAGGTCGCAGGCTTGGCGCACAACTTCAAAATGACCTTTAAAGCCCGTATCACCCATAAGGGTAAAGTCGCCTTTGCTCATCAAAATAACATTTTCTTCAATTTCTGCAAGAGGAGCATCAACAGCTTTAATAAGAGTGTTTAGTCTTTTTCCGATATTAGCCCAAAAACCGTGGAGCAAAGAAATATTGATTTCATTTTCAAAATGACCAAGTGCAGCATTATCCGCCAATGTCCCGATTTCTTTTATAACATTAATGATGTTTGTACGCATTTGATTTATGGTGTCGCTTGCATGTACCCATTCGCCTTTAAATGGCTCAAGCTGTGCACCAAGCTCTCCATTACCAAGACCTTGCATTATATCAACAATTTCTTTGACGCCATCATCGTAGTAACAAAGCATTTCGTTTACTTGGTTTACCAAATTTTTGTGCGCGCCGCTATACTTATTATCATCAATGCGCACGGAGCGCATTCCTTGTAAATGCGCACTTGCGACACTCTCTATATCATCAAGCAAACTATTAAGTGAATTGTAGCTGTCGGCATAACTTGTGTAAAGTTTTGCAGCTATCTCATTGGAATTTTTGTCTTCTGAGCGAATATGGAAAATTTTTCTGTCAGAGCTGGTCATATGTGTGTTGGATAGTATGCGCCTGAAAGAATGTCTCATAGCACCTATGGTTCGGAACCTTAAAATTATGCCGACGATTAAGGCGAGAGATAAAGAAATTATAGAAACAAAAACTACATAGCTACGCACGGCAGCATAAATTTCGTCTGTGCCTATATCAGCCCCAACCAAACCAAGAACCTGTCCATTGCTGCCAATGATGGGAACAAATGCACTAATCAGCCTGCCCCAGTCGCCAGCATCCTCTATGCCGGTGTGTGTTGTGCGTTGTTCGTGCAAAGCCTCAAAGGCTTCTATGCCGTATATATAAGGTGCTTCGATTTCCCTAAATGACACATTAGGAGGTTGGCCAGTGCGCACAGCCGAATTAAAGTACATAAATTGCGTTTCATTGTACGGCAAAATTATGTACAAAAATTCGAGGTTTTCAATGCTGTTTAAAATGGAGTTCATTTGGTTAGTTAGTATATGCCAGTATGCATCTGGCATAGGTGAGTTTACAGAAGATGCGAACCTGTCTGGGTCAATAAAAGCAGCGACGGCTTCTGCTACCGCTTCTACATTTTGCGCATGATAAGTGACCGATGAATTAAAATACATAAAGTAACTGAAAATTATGATAATGATGCTAAACAAAAGTGTTAGCGCAATGGAAAATATTGTTATACGAGTTGAAACAGACTGGCGAAAACGCCTTTTTCCACTATTAAGGACAAGTTTATCATTAGATTTATTCATAGAACTACCTCCCGAAAAATAAAAATTTTATGGGGGGGGGGGGGGGGGGGGGAAAAAAAAAAAATAAAAAAAGTTTTATAATTTTTTTTTGTTCCCTTTTTCCCCCCCATTCCCTCCCCTTCCTTCCTTTTTTTTTTT
>WRBU01000060.1 GCA_009784355.1 Defluviitaleaceae bacterium | reverse complement strand
TTTGTTTATCCGCTTGTATATTGCCTGCTTGCTGACGCCTATTTCTTCCGCTATTTGTTTTATTGTCTTCACTTTTACACCTCGCCTGTTACGGGGTCTGTTTTCTTTGGTGTGTTTTCTTATGCCCTCTTTGTTTCGCTCTTCATCACCCTGCGACGGCTTGACAAATACTTTGCAAAAAAACACCTATTTCTTTTGGCAATGCTATATTCTTTTTCTAATTTCATCTTAATCAAATAATCCATCAAATCAGAATACTTAATCATGTTTTCCCCTTCTATTATCTTATGGACTATCATCTTTGTTATCGCCCCAGTATCACTTATCACATATATCACTCTACTTCCATCTCGTTTATCAAATGGCCATTGTATTCTTTTACTTCATCTTCGGTTAAGTCTCTGCGGTCATATTCGTTATAGACTTTACCACCCCATGAATAAAGCAGCATTTTTACATACTCTGTTGTGTCTGGGGTCTTGTAATGGTCTAGCTCCCCGGCTTTGAATTTTTTATTGGCTTCTGCGAATAGCTTATTGAAGGTTATTATTTGTCGACCCTTTAATGCTGCGTAGAAGGTGTCAAAGACCTCTTGGCTTATTAGGTAGTCGCTGTCTTTGGCTGCGTATTTTGCTATTTCGTTTATGCCACCATCGCCACCTGCTGCGTTTTTTTTGATTCTTCTTATGTCTACCTGGGTTATTGTTTTATCGTCCATGGCTTCACGCCATAGCTCTAGCCATTTTTCTTGTCTTAGATAACTACGGCTGTCAAAATAACTTTTACTTACCGCAAATATCGCATGATAGTGCGTGTGGTATGTATCGTAATTTGGATTTAAATCCCCGACACTAAGACCTTTTTTCTCAAAATACTCTCCCATTGGCCTCTTGCCATTTAAGCCATGCCACATGTCATAAGATATTATCTCGTCTTTATTGTATGTAACCTCTAACTTTCGGATATACCCTTTATTTATTTTTAGTATTGCATTTCTTTTCTCCATCTTCTTGAACGCTTTGCCGAACTTAGATATTTCTACTTTTAAATCTTCACCTCTTACATTTGGGGCCGTAAATGTTCCCATTATAAATACAACGCCGTATTCATCTTCCAAATATCGCGTCATTATATATATTTTTAATGCTTCTTTCATTGATAATCTGAACATGCAAATTGGGCAGAATCTATTATTGCATGAGTTTCCAGCTACTTGCTTCCCTTTTTCGCACTGGCAATCATATATAAATGCCATGGAATTATTGCATTGTTTTATGTTTCTCGCTGTGTTCTCTCTCACATGCTTGTCCACCATTTTTGATAGAACTTGATTCTTCGGTTTTTTATCGTTATACTTCGATAGCATAAATAAACGCCTCCGGGCGTGTAACGCCTCTTTTGATGTATTGGGTTATTTTGGTGTTGTGGTGACTTCAAAATAACATAACCAGTATACAAAAGCAAGGCGTTTTTATTTTGTTTTTTGTTGCTATTACTGGGCTGGCGGGGTGTTGATGCGTCCGCCAATAGTACTACTATTATTAAAGTAAGAAAGAACCCAAATCGCCACGCTCGTTTTTTTTGGTCGTGAACATATATCTTATGCATTATGTGTATTTCGAACATATTATGCCAACGCGTTTATTTTGACAAGCTCTTATGCAAATCAAGTATCTTTTATAACAATAAAACCCCGGCGTGTTATGCCGGGGTTTTTCTTTTTTCATTTTGGGGTTTGGGGCATCCCCAACAAGCTAGCGCTATGATATCATCGTGCCTTGCTTGCGAGTTAGTGAAGCACTTGAAGAAAAAACCCCGGCGTAACACGCCGGGGTAATTCATTGCGGTGAATGAGTTTCTGTTTGTGTGCGCCAGTCTTTGTGTATCTCCTTTTGGTTTAGATAGGCCTGACGTGCGTTTTCTCGCTCTTTTGTACCTTGGGTGGTGGTTTTATACTCTGAGAAGGTTTTGCGACGTTCTAGGGCCTCGTATTTGGCCTCTAGCTCTTGCTGTAGGGCTTTGCATAGCAGGCGGGTGGTTTTGTCCAGGGGGTGGCCTTCTAGCTCTTGTAGGAGGTGTTTTACGCCTTCCAGGAAGTCTTTTGATATTTGGACTTTACTCATATCCATGGGCCTTCTTGTATCTCTCTAGGGCTTTTTGCTCTTCTGGGTCTAGGCTTAAGATATCAATTTTACGCGTACATACCCCTTTTATTATTGCTGCAACATCTTCTGGGCCATAGTGTTCTGTTATGGAAAATCCGTTTTTCATGATTTTTTCAAAGTATGGATTTTTCCGGGACTTGGCTGTTTTTTTTATTTCGGGAATATCGCTTAAATCTATAGTGGCATAGTCATTCATTGAAATGCACCTCCGTATAATTCTTCCTCTGGTTTTGTCGCTTTTCTTGCTGATATTATTCTTATTTTTTCATCTTCTCGGTAACAGTGGCAGACTGTCATGATTTTATTATTTTCACCAAATCCGATAATGATAAATCTATCTTCATCATGGGAATGCCCTTCGTCTTCATAGGCTTCTGCGTTTGGGTCAAAAAACGCAAGTGCAGCCATTTTGAATGTTATTCCGTGCTTTTCTATGTTGCGCAGATTTTTATCTCTATCCCATTCGAAGCTTTGACCTCGAAATTCGTATGACTCTGTAGGCATATGTTTCTCCTTGGTTCTCTTTTATTTTCAGGTCGCTTAATCTTTTATGCAAAATGTTGGCGGCTGTCAAGGGTGGTTTTTCCCTTGACGGCCTTTGGGCAGCAAGGAGAATTGAAAGAGGCTCATTTGTGAATTTCAAATGAGCCCCTTTTATCCTCTTTTCTTTTTTGTGGTTTGCCTGCGGATGGTGTGTTTTGGTTTGTTTTTTTCATTGACGCGACAAACTTGTTTTTCTACCATTCGTTCTGGATAGGCTGGTAGTGTAGGGGGGCTGTGGCCACGGGGCCTGGGGCTGGTAGGCAACTATTCGCAAAACTGCTTATTTTGCGAAAGCCGCGTGGACGAAGCCTTTTGCTTTGTGTGAACATTGACGCGCGAGCGGTAGTTGGGGTTGTGCCGGCGGTTTTTCCGGCACAGGCCCAACTATTTGCAAAATATGAGTTTTGCGAAAGCAGCGCGACCGAGACAGTTTTCTTTTGGACGATATGGTTGGCTATCGCGCTGCGGTAGTTGCCAACCCCCCCAGGCCCTGTGGCCACGGCCCCCCGGGGCTTTCCACTTACCATGGCTTTACCCGTCTGTCATTAGGGCTATGTACTTGTATAGGGTTGGGCGGGATATTCCGCATAGGCGGGCATAGTCGGATTTTGAGAGCTGGCCAGACCGGTATAGGTTAAATGTTTCTGTCACCTTTTTTGGGATGTCCCGCACAGACAGCCTAGGACGGCCCAAACGAACGCCTTTTGCTTTGGCGTGGGCCAAACCACTCTGGATGCGTTCAATGGTCATAGAGCGTTCTAATTCTGCGAATACGCCCATGATTTTTAACATGGCCTCTGTCATGGCGTCCATGGGGCCGGTGCAGTCTATTATTAGTGTGCCTATTATTAATTTTAAATTTCGCATTTTGCAAAGTTCTATTATGTCGCATAGTTGCTTTAAACTACGGGTTATGCGTGACACTTCGGTTGTTATGATTGTGTCTCCATGTCTTACATGGTTTAGGATTTTATTTAGTTCTGGTCTATTTAATGTTGCACCTGATTCATACTCGAAGTATATTTCTGTGGCTCCCATTTTTCGCAATTCTCGTTTTTGGCGGTCTATGTCTTGCTTGGTTTCGTTGGTGCTGCATCGGGCGTATCCGTAGGTCATTTGCTTTGTATTCTCTCCTTTCTAAGTGTGTAATTTATTTGTGTGTAAACGTAAAAATGGCCCCTTGTGATTATGCTATCACAGGGGGCCGGTTTATTTATTAGACTTATTCTTAGATGTTGTAAACGTAATCAGGCGTATTATTTAACACATGCTTTGGACAAGGCATAGCATGTTTTGCGGGGGTTAGACTACATTGCGATTAAATTGCTCTATATGCATAATTAACGACATTACAAAAGCCCTCATTGTGTAATTTGCGCAATATGCCATTTTTCTCACAAAGGAGTCTATCTGATGAACACAAAAATAAGAGAGGCCGTTATGCTTCACAAAGACCTTGTTCTTCCACCATATGATGAAATTATTGACTTAAACGGTATTGATGCTATTGCTGCATTTTCCAGGGCTTTTAGTGGCAGCAGTGTTTATGTGCCCAGTCTTAAGTCAATATTTAAAGACTGCATTGACACTGAAATACATACCCAATACAACGGTAAAAAGATTCGTTCATTAGCTAAAGACTACGGGCTTAGTGAGCGGTATATCCGCAATCTTGTTAAAGATCTGTCTCTTTTAGTGTGAACGGTTCCAGTGAACCGTTCACCTATTTCAGGTCTTCTTTTGCGGTTATTATTTTTGCAAGCGATCTGATCAGTCAGCTTCAAAACAATAACCTATTTTATTTTTAGCTTTAATGCTAACTCGAAAGGAGATTCAATAATGGCAACATATAGAACCGCAAACTATGTCAGCAGAGATCCTGTCAGCAATATCTCTAGAACCATTTTTGTAAGATGGTATGAAGTCGCACCAGAAAACCTTGAAATTCATCCCAACAATAATCCACAACTGCAACGTCAGGGTACTAACGCCTCTTTTTTTGGTAACAACAACACAGTATCAGCTTTCCACTCATTTAGAGGTGCACCTGTAGCTAACCGTGGTCATGAGAACAATGCTAACTGGAATGATAACACTACGGGTTTAAGCAGCATGCACTTATTCGCGGGAGGCCCTCCTGGGCATGCACCTTTATTCACAAATAGGGCATCTAATATTTCACAGCTTGCCAACGTTCCTAGCAACATATCATGGGCAATTGGAGGCGTTAGTTTATTCCTTAATGAAAACGTCAACGGTGTAAACGCAATGACACAGCGAATTCAATCTCTCTATACCGCATCAGTTGCTAATACCTGGGTGCCAAATCTAACTACTAGAAGGGCACGTACATTCATCGCTTTTAATCCCACTAGCAGGCGTATACTATTTGGCATCATGTCTACAGGCATAACCGCTTCTGGAATTGATGACAATCTTAGCAGCATAAGTGTTCAAACAGGTGTTGGTGCAACATACTTTGACATGCACAATCTACTAAGAACACACCTTGGATGCACCATGGGGCTTTCCCTTGACGGCGGTGGCACAACAAGAATACTTACTCCCACTGGCGCTCAATTATCTGCTGCAAGTGACCCACGCCGAAGCCCTGTATGCCAGATATCATTTAGGTAACCACAACCATATTTAAACAACAAAAAAAGCACCTGCTTAATGGTGCTTTTTTGCTATTCCTGGACAAGGAATATTTCTATCCTATCTTCATATATTTCAGCGCTCGTATTTACAAATGGCCTAACATCTCTAAAAAAACTTAATAGCGGCACATAAACTATACCTTCGATTACAATAGGAGCTGTACACATTTCCATTTGCCCCCCTGTCGTATTCACCTTAGTACTTCCCACTGCAATATGCCTAATCCCCGCCATGGATCCGCATGACACATTCATAAGGAGTGCACCATCATCAAAGATTCTATGCCCAAGTGTTATATATCCCATTGCAGTCCCACCTATTGCACTTTGTAACGGCACCATTATAGTCCCGTCATCCAGTAAAATTGGCCATTCCTCTAACTCTATTCCATACGCTATTATTAGCTTCTCCAATACTTCAAAACTATCTCTATTATATACATTAGGGAGTGCAAACTTTTCTATTTCCATTTCGGGCCACATTGAATACATTTCATATGGTGCTGTTATAAATTGCGATATACAATTAATTTGTTCTACATTTAGCTCAAACACCACATCTTCTGTTGCTATTGCAAAGGCTATATACACAGATGTTTCTCCTGAAAATACTGGTGAATTTATTGGCCAATATACTCTTACCCTGCTGCCTGCTTTTATATCACCATGCTTTTGTGTTTCACTTAAAACAATAACCTCTCTTTGTATTCCATCGTCACATATTATTCTAATACTAACCCAGTCTATATTTTCTGGAATGACCCACTCTTTTTCACTTATACCCTCAATGTAAATTACTTCTCCATTTATGCAATTGTATCTTATTGGCGCTTCATATGGAGATTCTTTTGCCGTTAATTCTTCTTCTCTTTCATTATGCAATATCTCATTTATGTTTCCATTTTCATCGTACAATATATACATTTTAATATCTCCTACTTGTTTCTGTGTGTTACTATCATTTGTGCATGCAACTAATATTATTAGCGTGAATACAACTAGCGCTAACGCACTTATCTCTTTCTTCATCAGCACATTTATTTTCTCTCTCATTCCTGTTTCATCCTTCTGCCAAATATTCTTGCAATGAACCCTGGCTTTTCTTCTTCCATTGCCAAGTGCTTCATTGTGCCAGCGTGGAGGGCTTGGGCTGCTGCTGCGGTTTGTTGGGCTGCCACTAGGGCCGTAGACAGGTCTTCTATTTGCTTGTCTTTTGTATCTAGTTGTAATTGCAGTATGTTTATGTTTTTTTTAAGCATTTCTATGATTCCACTGTCAACTGTGGTTGGTGTTTCGTCAACCTTGGTTGGCGATTCGTCAACCACTTCGTCATTTTTGGTTGGCGTTTCGTCAACCTGCTTGCAGATTTGGTTATCAATGATTTGCGAAAAGGCTTGTTTTATCAATATTTCACCGTCAACCGACACTGTCAACCGGTTGTCAACGGTTGTCAACTTAGTTGACAGCTTAGTTGACAGTGGCTCTTTGTTTATCCGCTTGTATATTGCCTGCTTGCTGACGCCTATTTCTTCCGCTATTTGTTTTATTGTCTTCACTTTTACACCTCGCCTGTTACGGGGTCTGTTTTCTTTGGTGTGTTTTCTTAT
>WRBU01000059.1 GCA_009784355.1 Defluviitaleaceae bacterium | reverse complement strand
TATCGAAAAAGGAATAACCAATAACGAGCAATACACCAATAAGTAATGCGGCAGAAGAAAAGAATATGTTTACTACCAGAAAGTTGATTTTTCAATTTTCGGTGTAGTCTGCTTTATAGCGATAGCTGCTTGTGTTATCGTGGATACTGCCATTACTAATAGGCTTACATGGTCTTTATACCCTATATCATCTATTGCATTTGCACAGCTCTAATGCTTTTCGTTTTGAATTTGATGTTTGAAGTGTTGCGCTGCGGATCTTGATATGAACGCTTAAAAACCATTGCAAGGAGTTAAGTTTGCAATGGTTTTTAACTGCACCGTGTTAAAAACACGACTCACTTATAGTTTGACAGCTACGACCGCAGCTATTTTTTGTTCTTTCAAGTCCGAAGTGATTTTTGCTTATTCTGCAACATAATCAATGCCTTTTCTGCCCGTGTTTCACGGGTTTTTTCTTGCTTTGCACCGCCAACCCAGTCGCAATAACCACGCTTGTAACCGTCTGTTAAGCTGTCAAAAAAATCTTTTGCCTCAGCGTCGACTTTCATCACGGCAAGCAATTCCGTTGGCACGATAATTTCGCCTTTGCTTCTTTCCATAATATCACCTCATGAACTTTTTCTGTTGTTATAGAACAAATCCCCCGCATTGATGCTTGGTTTATTATTGTATCACGATTGCTTCTTAAAGGCAAACATTTGTTTGATTTCTTTGGTGCTTATGATGCGGAGCAGAATGACGGCGATTGAGTATGTTGTCATTAAAATGGCTAATGAGATGACAACACCCAGCACCTCTTCAAAGATATTGGAGATTAGTGCGTCATGCAAGAAGTTTACGGTTAGTCCTGCCGCAAAGGCTGCAAGAGCGGGCTTTAATAACCAGCGTGCAAGGTCGGGCTTTATATTTGAAATTTTGCGAAGCCGCAAGATGTCAAAAATAGTCACCACTATAAGGCTAATAAACCAGCCGACCAAGAAAGCCCATACGCCGTAATGGGGTACAAAAAACCATACAAAGACAATGTTTAACCCCGATGCCAAAAGGCTATTTCTGAATATAAAAATTTGTTCACCAAGCCCGTTTAGCAGTCCGTTGAGGGTGATATTGAGATACCAAAACGGACACATTAATCCGAGCACAAGCAATATCATCCCGAGGTCTTGACTGTACACAATTTGCCCAATTTCATAAGGGAAAACTACGAAAATGAGCCCTGCACCAAAAGCTATTATAGATGTAAAGACAATGGATTTTGATATTGTTGAGTTTACTCTTTGTACATTGCCAAGTGCCAATGACTCTGAAATGGAAGGCACAAGTGATACTGACAACGCTACCAAAATAGCGGACGGGAAAAATATAAGAGGCATTGCCATCCCCGTTATAGAGCCAAACGCCGCCATAGCTTCGTCGGTCGCCATGCCAAATGCTTGCAAACGGTTTGGTATCATTACATTTTCTACTGTGGACAAAAATGATGATGATATACGGTTTAGAGTGAGAGGGGTTGCCATTGCTACAATGGCAAACAAAGCTGTTCTATTCACCATTGTAGGGGTAAGTTTTAACTGCTTGGCATCACGCTTGCGCTCACGCAATTTATATGCTACCAATACATATCCAAATGACAAAGCCTCACCAACAACAATACCAATTACAGCCATTACTGCGGCATATTCCAACCCTCGGGGTATAAATGCTGATGCCAAAAGCAATATTACGCCCATGCGGGCAAGCTGCTCAATAATTTGGCTTGCTGCAGGCACAATAGTTTTTTGCAGACCCAAAAAATACCCACGCAGGCACGAGCCAAGTGCCATAAATACAAATGATAAGGACAAAATACGCAATGCAGGAACAATGCGGGCTTCGTTTAAAATTCCCACACCAACAAGCTCTGCGCCAAAATACATTACCCCAGTAAGCGCAAGCGACGAGCCTCCTGTTAAAAGTAGGGATATATGCAGTAACCGCCGCATATTGCCTTCTTCACCCTTTGCTTGCTCTGTTGCTACTAGGCGTGAAAGAGTGGTCGTTATACCCGAGCAAGAAATTGCCCACGCAAGCGAATAAATAGGCATAATAAGCTGATACAGCCCCATGCCCTCTGCCCCAATGGCGCCCGCCATAAAAATGCGGTAAACAAAGCCAATAAGCCTTGTTATCACATTTGCAAGCGTAAGGGTCAAAGCCCCCGTTATTAATGTTTTGCGAGAAAGAGCCACCAAAAAGCCCCCTATAAGTAATGTAAGCATGTACTACTATATGTTTCAAAAAGTAAAAATAGAAATTATATTCGTAAAAACACTGACAAAAAAGTCTTGCAGTATTTTATCAAAATTTTTGTTGAAAATTATGGAATTTTTGCTTGACATTATAGATTACATGTGATACAATGGTAATGTGAGTTATTAAAAACCAATTATAAAACCTAGCAATTATTTTTTGAATTCTTTTCAAGGAGCGTGAGTTTAATTTATGAGGTCGAAAAAGTTTAAATTTGTAGCTGTATTTATTGCGATAGCAATGTTGTTGAGTTCAGCAACTACATTCGGGGACGTGAATGTAGATGTAGTTGACGAAAGAACCCACTATACTTCGCAAATAAATCTGAGTGTCGATTATTTAGCTGTTGATGAGGTGGATTACTACTATTCTATCATAGATGATATGCTTGACAGAATAATAGCCTATTTCTTTCAAAATGACGCAGAAGGGCGTTCGACACGTTTGGATGGTATGCATGTCGAATATACTATGATATTCAATATTGCTTTACCTCTAGAAGAAAGCGTAACGGATGAAATATCTACAAGATTTGCTTTCTGTTCAAATCCTCGACTATTTCCGATAAATCTCGAAGTGCATATAAGAGGTGCCATAGGTGCTTCGCAGCATTTTGCGTTGAGGTGCAATTTCAGTCATGGATAGGTTGTCTTACTTGCGGCAATGTTGAGTTTGTAAGTGAATCGTTTGGGCTTGGTTGTGGGTTTGGATGCCCACATATATAAAACCATCATATTAGATGATGTATAATGATTGAACGAAAGAAAATTGCTAGGTTTGGTAATTAGTATTAACATTAGAATTCTCAGACAAGAGTGACAGTAACACAACTCAGGACAGTAGCTGTGGACGGCGGAAACGGCACAATTACAAATTGGGGCGAGCAATGGACACAATATACATTTACATTTGGCGTAACCCATTTAGGGACATATACTCCAGAAGCTGGTTCGGTACTTACGTCTGTCAATCAAAGCAGATATTGGGCCCCACCAACCCAAATGATAAACCAAGGGATAAGTAATTGGTTTACTGGACACAGACCGTAGGAGGGGTTGTGAAAAATGCTTTCTATTGTTCGTCAACCACCTCTTGAAATAGTGACATTCCTTGCCACGATATTTTTCATGGCTTTACGCATAAAAAACAACGAAGAAAGAACAGAAAAAGAAATAGACGCTTTTTTGGGATACATCATGGTAATCAGTGCATATGTTACTGCAATGCTTGTAATGTGGACTTCTGAAGTGCCTGTTCATGTAATAAATTTTGTTAGAATTTCTTCGTTTGTAATTGTTTGTATATTAGCAATAAGAGAATTAATAATAAAACGACGAGAAAAAAAGCAAAATAAGAAAGAGTGAGTTGCTTTGAAACGTTGTTGATTAAAAAATAAACATATTTTTTCCACCGCTGTTTTGCGGTGGTTTTTTTATTGCTTGTCTTGACTTTTTTTGTGAGGTGGTGTATTGTAAGAGATGAATATATTACGATTATTGGAGGGCATGTTATGGAATTGCGCAAAATATTTTACGGCTCGGCGGATGGCGAGAGCACAATACATGCCTGCATTTGGGTGCCTAATGAGGGCGTTGCAATAAAGGGCATTATTCAACTGGTGCATGGGGCGAGCGAGCATGTGCTGCGTTATGGCGAATTTGCTGAGGCTATGTGTGCTGCTGGCTTTGTGGTGTGCGGCAACGACCATTTGGGGCATGGCAAGTCTGCTAATGGTCAATTTGGGTTTATTGGAAAAGCTGACGGGCACAAATTGCTTGCAAAGGATGTTTTTAAACTAACCACGCTGGTTAAAAAGGATTTTGATGCGCCCGTTATACTTATGGGTGTCGGCATAGGCTCGCTTATTGCCCGCTATATATCGGCTGTGTGGAATATGGAGTACGACGGGGCTATTTTTAGCGGAACTTCAAGCGGCGGTGCTGGGCTTAATGCGTTGCATCGTATTTTGTACAAAGCAAAATACGGGGCAAGCAAAAAGAGTGCGGGCAAAGAGGCATTGTGGATAAGCAGGCGCATTTTAGACAAATTTAACAAAGGCTTTAAGCACAGCGACCATGGTCCAAGTTGGTTGACAAGAGATGTGTACCAAGTAGCGGCTTTTGAAGCTGACCCCCTTTGTGGTTTTCCACTGACATATGGTGCGTGGATGGATTTGTTAAAACTAAATAGACTTGTAAACTCCCGTACGTGGGCAATGAGAATTTCAACAGAAAAGCCTATATATATTTTCTCTGGCTTAAATGACCCTATGGGAGATTTTGGTAAGGGCGTTATTAAAGTTTATGGCGACCTTTTGAATGCTGGTTGTGAGGATGTACACATTACCCTGTATCAAGATGCCCGCCATGAGATGCTCTTTGAGCTTAACCGTAAAGATGTGTACAACGACATTATTAAATGGGCGAGCAAGGTGATTAATAATGAAAATTCTAATTAAGGGTGGTAGGGTTATTGACCCCGCCAACAATATAGACGAAGTGTGTGACATATACATCGTAGGGGCGGCTATTAGCCGCCCGCCTTTTGACGCAGAAAACCAAGCTGACAAAATAATTGACGCAACTGGACTTTGGATAACCCCCGGCTTCATTGACCTACACGTGCATTTGCGTGAGCCGGGACAAACCCACAAAGAAGATATGGAAAGCGGCGCGAAGGCGGCTGTTCGTGGCGGCTTCACAACTATTTGTGCCATGCCAAACACCAGCCCACCAATAGATAATGCTGATTTGATAGCGCAAACTGTGGAGCGTAGCAAAAGTATAGGCTTGACGAACATTTTGCCTGTTGGCGCAATTACCTTGCAAATGCGCGGGGATACACTAAATGATTACGATGCCATGAAGAAAGCGGGCATGGTTGCAATTAGCGAGGACGGCATAGCGGTAAAAAATTCTAATACAATGCTGTGTGCCATGGAAAAAGCAACAGAATACGGCTTGCCTGTTTTTGTTCATTGCGAAGATACGCACTTGGTAAACAAAGGCGTGATGCATCAAGGAGATGTATCCCAAAAATTAGGTTTTTTGGGTATTCATTCAGCTTCTGAAGATGTGATTATTGCTCGGGATATAATGCTTGCCGAACACAGCGGTGCAAAACTGCATATCTGCCATATTTCTACGGAAAAAGGGCTGCAGCTTGTGAGAGAAGCGAAGGCTAGGGGAGTTAGTGTTACTGCTGAGGTCAGCCCGCATCATTTTACCCTTTGTGATGAGGATATTACTGCGGATGATGCAAATTTCAAAATGAACCCTCCGCTGCGTAGCCGCAAAGATATGATGGCTATGATAGAAGGGCTTAAAGACGGCACAATAGATGCAATAGCAACAGACCACGCACCACACCATGCAGACGAAAAGGCGAAAGGCTTTGTTGCCGCACCTTTTGGGATTGTGGGGCTGGAAACTGCATTGCCGCTTTGTTTGCGACTTGTCGAAGACGGCGTATTTTCACGTATGGAGTTTGTGCGTAAGCTATCAACCAACCCTGCGCAAATTTTAGGCATAGACAAAGGGCATTTGACGGATGGAGCGGTTGCTGACATAACAATAATTGACCCAAATGCAAAATATATAATTGACCCTGCTGAATTTGTGTCAAAGTCCCAAAATACGCCTTTTGGCGGGCGGCATGTTAAGGGCAAGGTTGTTGCAACTATTGTAAATGGGAGGGTTGTTTACGATGCGCAAAATTAATACAAAGCACGCAATGTTTATCAACTGGATGCCGTCTTTTGTTGAGGCAATAAAAGAAATAGGTGGTAGCGCGACCCCAAAAGAGGTTCGAGAAACCATTGCAAATAAAATGGGATTGGATGATGACTTTTTAAATCAAAGGCTTGAAAAATCTGGTCAGTTGCGTTTTGACAATCAGGTACATTGGGCAAGACAATACTTAACTTGGGAGGGCTTGGTCGAAAATTCAAAGCGTGGCGTTTGGACGCTAACAGACGAAGGATGGAAGCGTAATATAGACTATAACGAAGCATATAAAATTGCTAAAAAATGGAATGAGCTTAATCGTGCCGCAAAAAAGAAAGAAAGTGTTACGGCGGCGGAGCAAGTTGAACCAACCGAAGCCGATGTTAAAGAAGATGCATCTTTGCTAGACATCCTTAAACAAACTACACCAACTGGCTTTGAGCAACTATGCGGCAGACTTTTGCGGGAATACGACTTTGAAAATATCGAGATAACCAAGCAATCAAGAGATGGCGGCATTGACGGAACAGCCACATTAAAGCTAAACCCATTTTTGAATACAAGCGTGTTTTTTCAATGTAAAAGATACGAAAGCACAGTGCCGATATCTCACATCCGTGAGTTTGTCGGTGTTTTGACAACAGAGCATAATGGTGTGGATAAGGGCATATTCATTACCACGGGCAATTTTACAAAAGAAGCCTTTGAAATAGAGCGCAAAAATACAAAATTAGAGCTGATTGACGGGGAAAAGTTGGTAGAAATGTTTGAAATCAGGGAAATAGGCGTAAAACCCCGAACAGTTTACGACCCAAACATGGCGTTTTTTGCCCACTACATAAAGAAAGGGCAGGAGGGCGAAGATGATAATAGATAAACTGATAGAAAAAATTGAACAAATGAATAACCCAACTGTGGTTGGGCTTGACCCAACGACGGAAATCCTGCCTAACGGCATTTCGACTTTGGATTTTAATAAAGGGATAATTGATGCAGTATACGACATTGTTCCCGCTG
>WRBU01000058.1 GCA_009784355.1 Defluviitaleaceae bacterium | reverse complement strand
TGGACAGTAGTTGCGGGCATGATTTTAATATTTATGGGCGTGATACAGTTATTATAGTTAGAGTTGTGAATACTAAAAAGAAGCAATACTAATTCCAGATTAAAACCCGTTTTTTGAGGATACGTCCCAAGATGCCGAGCAAGGCGTTTTGGGTTGGTTTTAGCCACCGAAAAAGAACAGGATTTTAATCAGGATTAGTATAAGACCGCTTTGACAACATCGGTCTTACGATTGCACAATTTTAACAAAAAATTTGCGCCCGCGAGGCGGGTCAAACTCGCAGAAGAATACCCCTTGCCACGCTCCCAAAATTGGCTTGCCGCCAGAAATAATAATGGTTTCACTAGTTCCCGTTGCGATGGACTTTAAATGTGCCGCACTATTGCCTTCGGCATGAAGAAATTCCGCACGGTTAGGATATGCCTTTTGTAGCCCCAAAATTACATCGGGTATAACATCGGGGTCTGCATTTTCATTTATAGTAATGCCCGCCGTCGTATGCGGGCAAAAAACCACACAAATCCCATCTTCCACGCCGCTTTGCGCAATGGCATCTCTTATTTGCGGCATAATATTATACAAGCTCTCTTTTGATGTAGAAATTTTAAATTCATAAAGCATGGGTGCCTGCCCTTTCTTCATTGTTATTTATCCACTCAATTCCTTGCTTGTGCAGTCTTTGTGCGTGCTGCAAAGAAAAATTCACAGCTTCTGCAACTTCCTCCCAGCTCATTTCATAAATATATCTTGCTGTAAAAATACACCGCAAATCACCACTAGGCAAGCAAGCCACAATTTTTTCAACTTTGGACGCTTGCACAAAAATATCATCCAAATTTGCAGCAAAGTCGTACAAAATGGGAATTTCACCACCATGCCTTTCTTGCAATGCCAAGATGGCTTCAACTGTTGCCTCTGCATCTTTGTGTAAACTTCCGCACCCTTCAAGCATTTTTTCAAAATCCCCCATTTTACCCCTTGCCTTTCTTTACAAATTATGATACGATATAAATCTAACATATATTATATAATATTAAAGTCATTTTGTCAAATATTTTAAGAGGGCGTGATTTTGTGAACAGAATTAAGGAATTGCGGGAAGAAAAAGGCTTTTTGCAGGCTCAGCTTGCAGGGATGCTTGGCGTGTCCCAAGCTACATTGTCAAATTGGGAGCGTAGCGTACACGACCCTGACAAAGAAAATATAACAAAACTTGTAGAAATTTTTGGATGCAGTATTGATTATTTACTTGCACATTCAGAGGTGCGCTACGCAGTAACCGAAGAAGGTCTTGCTATGGAGCAAGCCTATTACCGCATTGCACAAGAGGCAAAGAGCAAAGGCATAAGCCCGAAAGATTTGCAAGCTATGATAGACTTTTTAGCAAAAGCAAAAGAAAGAGATGACAGCTTTGATGCAAAATAGCAACAATACCGCTATTTATCTTTCCAAAGCAAGACTATATGAAGAATTAAGTCTAAAAGCCCGCGAAATTGGGCTTAATTTTGGTTCACCAAATTATCGCATGGACTCTTTAAAATTGGTTATGGAAGTTTGCATTAACCCACAAATCATTTATATAGACTTTGAAGACGCTATTATTTGCGGGATTTTGTACAAAGGAAGAAATTGTACTACAATAGGTCTAAACAGCCGCCGCAGCCACCTTGGCAAGAATTTTGACTGTATGCATGAGCTTATTCATTATTGGTTTCATGGCGCAGAATATTTTTGGTGCGACCAAGACCAAAAAAATCATTTAGAATGGCAAGCGAATGAAGGTGCCGCCCAATTTTTAATGCCTTATCAGAGTTTTATCCCTAATTACTCACACTTACACGACGAGCTTTACGAAAGACTTCCACCAGAAGCTGCCCACGACGCTGTAATCGCTCGTCTTTCCGCTCAATATTTGGTGGGTGAAACCGCCGTAAAATACCGCCTTAACGGGTTACAAAACGAGATAAAGCAGTATATAAACGGCATCCCAATAGATGAAATCAAAATTACCTCAAGAACACAAAAAAGACGGCTATAAACCGTCTTTACGGCCGATTATACAAATTTACTCATTTCTTTGCGCAACCGCACAATAATCTTTTTTTCTAAACGAGATATATAAGATTGGCTTATGCCCATCATATCCGCCACTTCCTTCTGAGTCTTTTCTTCACCGTCCCCACCAATACCAAAACGCATTTGCACAATGTTTTTTTCGCGGCTTGTAAGTTTTTCTAGGGCAAGATACAACATTTGACGGTCGGTTTCGTCTTCAATATCACGATAAATGATGTCCACATCTGTACCTAAAATATCGGACAATAAAAGCTCGTTGCCGTCCCAGTCCACATTAAGCGGCTCGTCAATGCTAACCTCTGTTTTTGTTTTGGCATTACGGCGCAAATACATCAAAATTTCATTTTCAATACAGCGTGAAGCATATGTAGCCAACTTTATTTTTTTATCCGTTTTAAATGTGTTTATCGCCTTAATAAGCCCTATTGTGCCAATACTTATAAGGTCTTCCACATTTAGCCCCGTGTTTTCAAATTTACGGGCAATATATACCACAAGGCGCAAATTGCGCTCTATAAGAATATCTTTTGCTTTGGACGAATCTTTGCCGCCATCCCCAAAAACTTTTAAAAAATGGGCTTCTTCATCAGATTTTAACGGCGGCGGCAATACATCGTTTCCACCAATATAATACACCGAGCCTTTTTTTCGTTTCAAAAAAATGCCTCGCAGTCTTGCAAAAAAACTTTTGATAGCACTTGTTAACTTAATCAATGTCATCAGCCCCCATTAATGCGGAATATTCGCCCTGCTCATCTAGTTTAAAATCGCAAATTCCTATCACAATATTCGTATGTAACTTTTCTTCAACCTGTACAACATTTGCCTTAAAGCCCGCTATCAACCCGCTTTGTTTCCCTATGCTTTTAAATGGTATTATGCGCATTTTTGTGTGCAGTCCCGCAAATTCAAAGGCAGCGGCAACTGCTTCTAGGTCATCTTGCTGCTTATTTTCATACAGCCTAATAATTTCTAACGGCAAAACCTCATGTAGCGCATCGATTTCGGCTATAATGACGGGGTTTTGTCCAATAGGCTCTATTAATGTCATGCCTGTGTCCATCAAAGCTGTGAGTGTTGTTTTTTTATCATTTAAATGTATGGTTATGTTGCAAAAATGCTGTTTACTCATGGCTTTTTTTGCCATATAGTGCCGCACGAATTTTATCCCCCCAAAAGCCAGCAAAATTGATATAATAAGATTTATTGGCGTTGCAAATGTGACGGCTGTTGACATAGGGTTTGTAAAAATATTCATAACGACCAAAGCCAGTCCGCCAAGGGCAAAAGCACAGACATAAGCCACGGCAAGGTCTACGCCAAAACGCCGCCATCCTTTTACCCCGTGCGCAATCACCACCGCAGGCGACAACACAACAAACGATGTAAAAACATTTAAAAACGGCTGCAATGGGGTAAAAATCAGCACCGTATAAAACAATGCTGCCGTTGCTCCGCCTAAAAGTAACTTCCATATCTTTGCCCGACGCTTGCACAATGCATTTGCAAGCCCCAAAACCGCTGTGTTTACCACAAAATTCACCAAAAACACCATATCAGCGTAAATTTCAATGTCCATGCGTCAATTATACAAGACCACTATTGCTATTTTTTGTAAATTTTACACCTCTTGTCAGAAAAACTTTTGACAAAAAAAGGCGGCTGATGCCGCCTTTGCAGGTACGTAGTTATTTTATAGCGAACGTCCTCTCAATCAGCGAATGACTGCGCCCCGAAAATCGGTGAAACATCGATATTTCATGGCTTGCATTCACTGTTTCGAGGTGCGTTCGCTATAGTTGTTCAAGCACGTCTTTCAAAAATTCGTAGCACCTCTCGGTGCTTGAAATGGACGCACGCTCGTCTGGCGTATGCAGGTCAAATATATCTGGTCCAAATGATATCATATCAAGACCCGTCAGCTTTTCGGCAAATACGCCGCATTCAAGTCCTGCATGAATTGCCATTGTTTTTGGGGCTTTGCCAAATTTTTTCGTCCAAATATCCACAAAAGTATCACGGATTGGGGAAATTGGGGCATACTGCCATCCAGGGTAGCCATCTGTAACAACAGCATCTGCGCCCATTGCTTTTGCAATGCCCACTATACGGCTACAAATGGCGTGTTTGCGGGTTTCTACCGAAGAGCGTACCGCATTTGTAATAACAATTTTATCATTCTCCATACGAATAACCCCCATGTTATTAGAGGTTTCGACCAGCCCAGCCACATCTGCGCTGTAATGCTCAATACCACTTGGTATTGACAAAAGCAAATTTATGAGTGATTTTTGAGTGCCTTCTGAAAATACTTTTTCGCAGCAGTTTTTGACATCCCCTGCTTTTGTCTGTAAACTCAGCTCTGGCTCTGTGGTGCTGTATTCTTTTTGCAAAATAGCTTCAAGAGTAGCAATTTCGCTTAAAAATGTGCCTTTGTCGTCATTAGCAACATAAATTTTTGACCATGCTTCTCTTGGGATTGCATTGTCTTTTGACCCGCCCCCAATTTCACTAATATAAAACGGCACAGATAAGCCGTGCAGTGCCCTCACAAGCAATTTATTGGAGTTCCCTCTTTCCAAATGAATATCCATACCGCTATGCCCGCCTTTTAAGCCGCCAACAAAAATTTCACAACAGACAAAATCGCCCGTTGGCAAAGCCGCCCACTCCACAGACAAGGCAAGATTTATCCTTGCTCCGCCAGCGCAGCCCGTTATAAAAATACCTTCATCGCTATTATCAATATTGATAAAAACTTTGCCTTTCAAAAGGCTGGCATCAATAGCTTTTGCACCATCCATACCCGCTTCTTCAACAGTGGTTAATACCAGTTCAATAGCTGGATGCTGCAATGTATTATCAGCAAGCACAGCCATTCCCATAGCTGCGCCAATACCATTGTCGCCGCCAAGGGTGGTTCCACGGGCTTTTACAAAATCCCCGTCAATATAAATATCAATGCCTTGTGTGTCAAAGTCAAATTCTACATCGGCATTTTTTTCACAAACCATGTCTATATGCGCCTGTAAAATAACTGCTGGGCTATTTTCATACCCAGCCGTAGCAGGTTTTTTAATAATCAAATTCCACATATCATCTTGGTGAGCTTCAAGCCCCAAATCCTTTGCCCATGCTAAAAGGGCATCACTTAACGCTTTTTCGTTCCACGACCCATGCGGTATGCCGCATATCATTTCAAAATATTTAAATACATCCTGCGGCTTACAGTTTGCCAAAACAGCCATCACTTATACCTCCCAATTTCATAATGCCTTAATTGTACCCCAACCTTGGATAAATTGCAACCCTATACTAGATACGAAAGTTCTTGCGCAAATGCGGAGTTTGTTATATAATTGTCGTATCACACTTTTTGGAGGGTTACCAATGAGCAAAACTATGAAAGCGATTGTAAAAGTTCGTCCTGAATACGGCGGTTTGGAAGTACAAGACGTGCCAGTGCCGACCTGCGGCAAAAATGACGTGCTTGTAAAAATGCGTAAAACAAGCGTTTGCGGAACAGACGTACACATTTATAAATGGGACGCTTGGGCACAGCGCACTATACAAACCCCGATGATTATTGGGCATGAATATGTAGGCACTATCGTTGAAGTTGGCGAAAATGTAAAGGGGCTTGAAGTTGGTCAGCTTGTAAGCGGTGAAGGGCATGTAGTTTGCGGTATATGCCGTTGGTGCATCACAGGCTCACAGCATCTTTGCCGCCAAACAGTGGGCATTGGCGTAAACATCAATGGTGTTTTTGCCGAATATGCCGCCATTCCTGCCAGCAATATTTGGGTTTGTCCTGACGGCATTGACGAAAAGGTTCTTTCCGTTCAAGACCCTCTTGGAAACGCCGTTCATACCGCTCTTTCTTTCCCTCTTTTGGGCGAAGACGTGCTTATCACGGGTGCTGGCCCTATTGGGCTAATGTCTATCCCTGTTGCAAAAATGGCTGGCGCACGCAATATTGTTGTTACTGCCCGCCGTGATGCTCCGCTTAAAATGGCTATGGAGCTTGGCGCAACAGCAACAGTAAATGTTAAAAACGAAAAAATTAGTGATGTAGCAAAGCGTTTAGGTATGAAAGAGGGCTTTGACGTGGGGCTTGAAATGAGCGGCAACCCAGAAGCCTTTGCGGATATGGTTGACAATATGGCAAATGGCGGAAAAATAGCCATCCTTGGAATTTTTGCCGACAACCCCGTGCTTGACTGGGACAAAATCATTTTCCGAATGATTACTTTAAAAGGCATTTACGGGCGTGAAATGTACGACACGTGGTATAAAATGACCGCAATGCTTCAAAATGGGCTTGATAAACATATTGCAAAAACTGTTACTCACGACTTTAACTACGCAGATTTTGACAAAGCCTTCCAAGCTGTAATAAACGGCGAAGCAATTAAAACTGTGTTGAGCTGGTAGGGTAGTAACTATGAGCCAAGCAAAAGCCAAGTATATTACAATCGGAGTGTTATCTATAATTATCGCGGCTTTGATTGTGTTTTGTGCGATATTTATACGACAAAACAACGTACTCCGTCAAAACCTTGTCAATTCGCAGGAAAATGTTAGTCAGTTAATGCTTTTGCATGAAACTTTGGAAGCAGAAGAATTTGATGACATGCATTATCGTGCGATACAACGCGTTTTGGAAGAAGCACCAAACAGGCTGAGACAAGTTTTTGACGAAGCTGTGGAGCTAAACTCACCCGAAGGCTTTGTAATGCTTCCTAAAAATCGTATTTTAGTCAGCGGACATTGGCATTGTGCGCACACAGACACAATTTATACAATGGAAGCAATTTTTAGTTTTTGGCTGTGGAATGACGAAATATCAATAGACTTGCTCAGTTATTCCCCATTTGGGTGGGCTGGTTGGAGAGACCCTTGGCAGCCTGATAATAGCCACTGGGCACCGCGCCATCACCCTTTGGAAACTGTGCCTGTGCGCTTTTATAGTATGGGTGGTGATTGGGACGATATTTGGTATAATGTCGAGTACCTAAACGGGGAAAACTTTGCAGAGGAGCTTGCCTACTTCGCTATG
>WRBU01000057.1 GCA_009784355.1 Defluviitaleaceae bacterium | reverse complement strand
TTCCCCAGTTGACAAATGTGTATCCTTCTCTTGTGCCTGCTGCAAGTGTAATAATGTCGCCTGCTGTGAAGGTGTTGTTTGGGGTGGTGGGTGAGTGGTTTGTTCCGCCGTTTTGGATGGTTACTGTGAAATTACGTGTCCATGCAGCATAGAAGGTTTGATGTCCGTCTACTATAGGTGCTGTTGGGTCAAATTCCTGTCCGCTCCAATTTGGCTCTGTAAACCATCCAACAAAGGTGTATCCATCCCTTACGCCTGCAGCAGCAGGGATTGGTGCAGTGCCAGGAGAATCACCTTCACGCACAACACGCACGTGATTTCCTGCATTGCCGCCGATAGTTCCGCCTTGCGGGTTAAAGGTTATATTAGCATCCCAGCGGGCGTTGAGGGTGGTGCTTTGCAAAACTTGCGTGGTGGCTGTGTGTAATGTTTCGTTGCTACCGTCCACTAAATACCAGCCTGCAAAGTCCCAGTTACTACGGGTCGCACTGCGGTGTATTCCATGCTGACCTAGTGTGTCAAGTGCATTTACCTGCACCGTAGGTGTTCCGCCTTCAAGCACTCCGACACCAGAGTCAAAAGTAACTTCCGCACGCCATCTTGCAAAAAGTGTTTGAGATTGGTTAAAAATTCCATTAATGTCAATCATTACATTAATATTGCCTGACGGGGTTGTAAACCAGCCAATAAACTCTTGCCCTGTCCATACAGGGTCGGGCACCGTCTGAATGTTTCCGCCTATAATCTCTCTTATGCGGTCATCTTCATATATCGTACCAGCAGGGGCAGCACCAGGGTGGAACGCCACGCCTTGAATCCACACAGCAAAATAGCGGTTATTGCCTGTTGTTATCGGGGCATTGGGGTTAAACCATTGTCCGCTGCCGTCACGTTCTGTGTTCCAATCCACAAAGATAAAGTCATCAATAATTTGGGCAATGTTTGACGGCATACCTTGCCAGCCAGCAGGTGTGCCAGGTGCTACCAAAGCAGGTTCGTGGTTGTTAAACGTGCGGTTGCGCAAAACATTGTTTTGTGTTGATATAGGACTGGTATTTGCTGCAAAGCCTGGAAGATTGCTGTCAAATATCCGTGTTGTTTGCCATCTTGCATACAAATTCATGTCTTCATTTATTACTGTGGTTGTAGCGAAAAACGGACCGAGCGTATCTGGCTGCAAAGTCCAAGAATCAGCTACAGTAAAGCCTGATGGCACAGCACCTCTTGATATATTTAAAAGGGCTGGCCAAGGGCTAATTGCAGCACCGCTAGATGCCCAGCCAGAATTGCTGGTCATAGTATTCATCCATAACCATGTGCGCCCTTGTGCAATTCGGCGCGTCGCAAGGAATCCAGTTCCGCCGTTGGGTTGGAAGGTCACTGTAAAATAAGGCTCCCATGTTGCATATACGGTTATATTTTCAGTTAAAAATCTTGGTGAACCCATGCCGCTGTGTGCAAATCTTGTTGAACTTCCCGCTTCATACCACCCCACAAAAACATAGCCCGGCTTTTGCGGTATAACAGGCATTTGTAATTGGGCAAGCGCAGCATTTAATGGTACTCTGTATGATGTGAAATATGTGCGGTCACTGCTGTATTGACCGTCCAAAGGCCTGTTTGTGCTAAGGAAAGGGTGAGCGTAATTTGGGAAAATTCCGCCTGCGGTATCAAATGTTACTCTGGCGTAATTTACTCCAGTGGCCTCCCATTGTGCAAAAACCCTTACGTTGCCCGTCACGATAGTATTTTCATTAAACATGGTATCTGCTGTCATTGGGTGGTCAGTAGGATGAGGATTATCTACCCCGGTCGAAGGTGCTATTTTCCATCCCACAAAATCAAACCCTGGTCTTGTCATTGCAGGCATACCTAGCCCGCTAAATGCTATTGTTCTTTCAGAATCCTCAAGGTGGGCGGATATTCTTCTGCTTACAGTGCCACCCTGACCACCGTTAGGATAAAAATTTACTTGATACTGCCAAAAAGCATAAAGATTAATATCACCAGTACCGGGGATAACTACATTTGATGCACCTAAATGGATGTTACTATCTCCATGATTGCTGTAAAAAGCAATTAGGGTGGAAGCGGCAGGTCCCATAACTCTCGTACCCTGCCCTCCCGGCTCAGTCCACCAGCCTTCTAAAAATGTCCAGTTTCTTACTGCACGAGGCGCACTGTTGCCCCAGCCTCCACGAGCAGTATTGTTCAAATTATGAGGACTTACAAAAGAAGCCCCAATACTTAAGTCCGTTATAACATCACGGGTGGCAGGTGCTCCAACGGGGTCGCCCGCATCAGGGCGGTGGTCTTCATGTATCGTGCCACGCCCGTGATTAAGATTGTTTACATCGTATGCAGTGTCTGCTATAAATGTTATGGTGCGTACTGCTCTCCAATTAAAATGCGGATAGATGTAAACATTGCTGTCTATCACCGTGGTTTCATCAAAGCTCATGCCAGCCGCCAAAACTGGGTTTCCAAACCAGCCTTGAAAGTCAAGTGAACCAGCAGGAAGTGCGGGGTCATTCGGCCACACTGCACTGTCAGTATCTTGTATGGAGCGCGGCATGTTGTTGATAACCGGCGCAATACGTGCGACATAATCTGCAGGGTTCATCGGGTCATTGCCGATGTTAAGATTTACACTTCCTCCACGAAATGTCACTACATATCCCCAAATAGCGTATACGGTGATGTCACCAAAAACCTGTGTGGTGTCGGTAAACCATTGTCCCGTGCCAAGCGGACTCTCATTCCAGGCATAGAAAGTAAAACCAAAACGCTCTGGAGGGATTGGCATCCCGATATTAGGCGTATCTTCGATACTGCTATCTTCCATTACTTCACGATACCTATGACCGCTGGGCGTAAGACCGCCGTTAGGCTCAAAAGTTACCGTAAATACCGGAAAATTTGCAGGCTCAACACCGATAAAAAGCATTCCATCGTCATCGTCGTCCTCAATAATCGCTTCCGAGGGGTCATTCGGGTATGTACCCATACCAATTTCTGTTTCATTGGGAACATATTCTTCCATATAATCAGCCATGGCAACATAGCTTGGTATGGAAAGTGTTACAACAAGAATTAAAGCTAATAGTCGCCTAAAAAGGCTATTTCCTTTTTTCATGTTTACCTCCTGATAATTTTATCATTTTTTGCCCATAACTTATTATACTATAATACCCCCTCCTGTCAAGGGGGGTTTTGGGAATCTTTTCGTTAAGTTTTAGAAACCTTTTGTTTGATTGTTTGTATTTTTCAAAATCACAAGCCTTAAATTCTAGGTTAAAAACGCCAAAAGTCAAATGTTGCAAAATAAAAATTTGACTTTTTTGCCGCTATGAGTTATAATTGTTTTAACAATTTTTGCAAAGGGGAGAAAAAAATGGTATACCGCAATTTTAAGGATAAAAAAGTGTCTTGGCTTGGTATGGGCAACATGCGCTTGCCTATGACCGAAGGCGACAGCCCAACCATTGATAAGGTTAAGGCGCAAGAGATTATTGATTACGCTATGGCTAATGGTATTAATTATTACGACACAGCCGTTGGCTATCACAGCGGCGAAAGCGAAGTTTTTTTGGGCGAGGCATTAGAAAAATACCCACGTGATAGCTACTATCTTGCTACAAAGTTCTCAATATTTATGAACCCCGATTACAAGTCCGTATTTGAGGAGCAACTTGCCCGCCTTAAAACGGATTATATAGATTTTTACCTTATACACGCCATTATGGATAACAATTTTCAATCATACATAGACAGCGGGTGTATTCAGTATTTTGCAGAACAAAAAGCCGCAGGACGTATAAAGCATCTTGGCTTTTCCACCCATGCGAATTTTGACAATTTTATGACTTTTTTAAACCAGCATGATTGGGAATTTGTTTTGCAGCAGCTTAATGCCTATGACTGGCAGTACGGCATTAGCAAACAAATGTACGAAGAGTTGGAATCTCGTGGCATACAAACCATTGCCATGGGGCCCGTGCGTGGCGGACGAATTGCAAAACTTTCTCCCGAAGCGGAAGCCATTTTGAAAGAAGCCCGCCCCGCTTGGACACTTTCCGAATGGGCGTTTAGATGGGTCAAAAACCGCTCTAACAATATGATTGCATTAAGCGGCATGACTACCTTGGAACAAATAAAAGAAAATGTCCGCCTTTTTCAAGACGATAGCTCCATGACTGAGGCAGAGGAGGAAATTTTTTACAACGCTTTGGAGGCTTTTAAAAAGGAAATGCAAGCACCTTGCACCGACTGTAATTACTGTATAGACTCTGAAAATTGCCCTGTAAAAATTAATATTCCACGCTTTTTGCAAGTTTATAACAACTATAAAGTTGACGGCGACTTTGCGTTGAAAAGAAAAATAGAAGCCGTGGAGTCTGCTGGTTTGCCATCCGACTGTGTTTTCTGCGACAAATGCAACCAAAAGTGCCCGCAAAGCATTGACATTGTTGCAATTATGCGTGAGCTTGGCGAGTATTTGGAATAGCTTGTGAATGTGCTTATTATAGACGGCATGGGAGGCGGCTTGGGCAAGGCTGTTATAGAGCATATTGCTCCCATGCTGCATACAAAGCAAGCCACAATAACAGCGGTTGGCACAAATTCTGCCGCCACTTCCGCCATGCTTAAGGCAGGGGCGAATATAGCCGCTACAGGCGAAAATGCTGTGATATATAATGCCGCCAAAGCAGATTATATTTTAGGTGCAATAGGCATTATTGCGACAAACGCCATGCATGGCGAAGTAACAGCAAAAATGGCAGAAGCCATTACCGCAAGCAATGCTCACAAAATATTAATACCCGTTGACAAATGCAGCATTACAGTGCTTGGTGCAAAGCAAAGCACACTTGCGGAATATTTGTTAGAAATTATTAGGTATTTAAAATGATGCTATGAAAGCATCCCTGCGGCAGAAGCCCGCAATATTATATTGCAGAGGGATGATTTTATGAATAACAAACACATTCAAAACATTGTACTTGCGGCACTTTTTTTAGCCATTGGGCTTGTGTTGCCGTTTTTTACCGGCGGCGAGTTATTTGGGCGTATGTTATTACCGCTACATATTCCCGTGTTACTATGCGGCTTGATGCTAGGACCGAAATATGGCTTTATTGTTGGTGCGATACTGCCAATAGTCCGTTTTTTAATGATAGGACATCCACCCTTCCCAATCCCCGGTCTGCCGATGACCTTCGAATTAGCAGCATATGGTGCAGTTATTGGGCTTTTGTACAATAGATTGCCAAAGAAGCCTCCATTTTTGTATGCTTCGTTAGTAGGTGCCATGCTGGTTGGGCGTGTAATTTGGGGTTTCGTAATGGCAATAATGTCAAGTATTGACAGTAATATGGTCTTTTCGCTTGGAATTTTTTGGACTGGTGCATTTGTAAATTCAATATCAGGTATTGCTTTGCAAATTGTCCTTATACCTGCGCTAATTTTAGCGTTAAGAGCGGCAGGTTGGCGAAACGAGGGAGAGTATGCCCGATAACATAATTTCAGCTATCAATGCTGTAATCGCAAAAAAGGGGCTGGCTATAGTAGCCATAGACGGCGATGCAGCCGCCGGCAAGACCACGCTCGCAGACAGCTTGTCCAAACACTTTGGGGTTGCAAGCATTGTGCGCATGGACCATTTTTTTCTGCCAAAAGAGCTTCGTAGTCCAAGTAGACTAGAAGAAATTGGCGGCAATATCCATTATGAGCGTTTTGAAGAGGAGATTTTGCAACCGATGGCAAAAGAAGAGGATTTTTGCTATCGCAATTATAGCTGTGCTGTGTGGGATTATATAGAAAAAATTTGTATAATCCCAAAAAATGTCGTTATAATAGAAGGCTCGTATAGTATGCATCCAAAATTTGTAAATTCTTACGATATAAAGATTTTTATGAAAATTGACAAAAATGCTCAACTTGAGCGTATTTTAGCACGAAATGGCAGCGATATGGCACAAAAATTCAAAAATATTTGGATACCTATGGAAAAACGCTATCACACCCATTTTGGAATTGAAAAACTTGCAGATTTTATTGTAACTACATGAATTTAAGGTATCAAATTTTTCTACTTTTTTAGACAAAAAAACACTTGCAATTTGATGCATATTGTTGTATAATTACACACATGATTTTAAATTTCGATATAAATCGGAGGAGGATTTTCATGAAAAACGAATTTGGTATTGACCAAAGAGGTGTAAATTTTGGTGATAATATGCGTCGCCGCCGCAAGGAAATGGGCTTTAATTCTAAAGATTTTGCAAGTTTCGTCAAGGTTTCTATTGCTTATGTTGGCTTAATAGAACGTGGCGAAAGAACCCCTAGTTTTGACACTATGCTTCGGATATGCGATTTTTTAAACGAAGACGTCAATACGATGCTTTCACCCGATAAAACTTCCAGCTTCCAAAGCACTCCAACCGGAAGAAAGAAGTTTGCTTCAAAACTTGAGCAAAAACAAGAAGCTATATCCAGCATTGTAAAGTCGCTTGATGAACAAGAAGTGAATTACATTCTTAAAAATCTTAAAAATTACACCCATTTAACTCAAGCTCTAAAAGGCGAAGAAGTTACCGAACAAGATTAATATTTAAACATCTACCCGCTTTGGCGGGTTTTTTATTTTCTTGAGTAACCACAAATTTTGTCCTTGTGTATTATGATGTATCACCGTGTATCGGAGGGCATCATTATGAAAAAATATGTTATAGTTGGCCGCAAAAGATTGCGCGGCAATATAAAAATAGGTGGCAGCAAAAATGCAGTTTTGCCTATTCTAGCGGCAACGGTTCTTATTGATGGACAGAGCATTATTCATAATTGTCCCGATATTTCTGATACACACACATCTATCGATATACTGAACTATCTTGGTTGCAAAACTGCCTTCGCAAATAACACATTAATTGTTGACGCAAGAGGCATCGACAAAACCCGCTTGCCGTCAGAGCATGTTGAAAAAATGCGTTCATCAATAATTTTTACCGGAGCATTGCTATCCCGTTTCGGAGAATTTTCAAGCGTTTCTCCTGGCGGTTGCCGTCTTGGCTTGCGTCCAATAGATTTGCATTTAAACGCCTTTGAGCAACTAGGTGCCAATATTTTTGATGACGA
>WRBU01000056.1 GCA_009784355.1 Defluviitaleaceae bacterium | reverse complement strand
TCGTAACTTTGCGGTGTTACAAGGTCGATGTGTACACCTTTGTACGCAACAACAGCCGCCGCATCCTCATTAAGCAAATCTGCTGGCTGGTGCAAAATATAATCCGCAAAAGGCTTAAGGGAATTTACAACAGTATAGGCGCGTACATTTTCCATTTGTGCGCCTTCTTCAAAGCGCAAGAAAATATCATAGCTGTTAAGCCCTTCCATTTCTTCGCTTTCTTTCGTATATTCCTCCAAGAAAATATCACGTAAATATGCAGACTTATTTAGAACATCAAAAACAGTCCCATAATCGTAATCGGAAGTAAAATTAATTACAAAGCCGTTTTTACGAATCACTGGGATAGCTTCTTCGTTTGTAAGGTCTTCTGGCTCACAAACCAAACCCATTGTGTACGGAGTTAAATTATTAACAACTGCAAAAGCACGTACATTTTCCATTTCCGCATTCTCATCAAAGCTGATTCTGGCACGGTAGCGATGTCTGCCAAAAGGTGATTCGAGCTCGGCAGCTGCAGCCGCCTTTGCTTCCTCAGATGCTACATTCTCTAAAATTGGCGTACCTTTTAGCCCTGCTAAAAAAGCAGTGATAGCTTTTTCAACTTTTGTGGGGTCGCCGTTTACAGGAAGACCTTGTTCAATTTTTCCAAGTTCTTCTTTGATAAAGTCCATGCAAGCCAAAACGTGGTCTGTTAGCTCAGAATAATCAACGTTCATCGGCTTTTCTTCACGCAAATAAAAGAATAAATCTTCTGCGGCATGAGTCGCTGTAGCAATGGTATCAAAAAGCATCATTGCAGCAGAGCCTTTTATAGTATGCATAATACGAAAGACTTCATTTATAAAGTCGCTAGAAAAACCAGATTCACTTGCAATAATGGTCTGCTCCAATTGGTCTACCAGCTGGTTCATTTCAAACGAAAACATTTCTAGCATTGATTCTCTGTCGAAATCAGCCATAAATAACCTCCATTGTTCTATTTTGATAATTTGTGAGTTTGATAAAATATATGTTAAACAACTCCGCATTTTTGCTTTACTTTCTATATACTGCGGGTTGTATGTATTTTAGCCCTACATCTGAATTAGAAAGAGATTCTGAATGCCCTATAAATAGCCATCCGCCCGGCTCTAAAACATTATAAAAACGTTTTGCCATTTGCTCTCGTGTGTTATTGTCAAAATATATCATAACATTGCGACAAAAAATTATATGAAACTTTCGTTTAAACGGCATTTTTTCTTCCATTAAATTGTATTTACGAAAAGTCATAAGTCGCTTTATATCGTCTTTTACAACCATATTGTCGTTATCGTATTTGGAAAAATATTTTTTTAACCATTCCTCCGGCATAACACCGAGACTTTCGTTAGAATATATCCCATAGCTGGCCTGCAAAAGTACCTTTTCAGAAATATCTGTTGCTAAAATTTCTGTGTTCCAACCCGTTGTGTTTGCAAAAAAATCTTGAACAACCATTTGCAGGGTATACGGTTCTTCCCCGCTGGAAGATGCACAGCACCACATCCTCAAATCTTTTTCTGCGCCAAAATTTTCAACCACCCACGGCAAAGCCTCTTTTTTCAACAAATCAAAATGTTCTGACTCCCGCATAAAAAATGTGTGATTTGTGGTAAGACGGTTTGCCATTATAATTGATGCTTCACCAGTTTTGTCGGTCTTAACATAATCAATAAAATCTTGAAAACTTTCAAATCCCCTTTCCCGCAACAAAGGGCGCAAACGAGAATAGACCAAGGTGCGCTTCTCGTCAGCCATCGAGATGCCAAAATTTTCTTTTAAATAATCTCTTATCTGCCGAAATTCCGAATCTTTTAAATCCATGACTACTAGCTCCTTCACTTAAAAAAGCATGTTCAAATCTATAATACACCATTTGTCCAGCTATGTCAATTTTTTTTGCAATTTTATTAAAAATATTTTATAATGGTTTTATATACGTTTTTATATTATCTTTTTTGGAGCGGATTATGGATAAAACCTGCGGCATTATTGCCGAATACAACCCTTTTCATAATGGTCATGCATATCAGATTTCTGCTGCCCGCCATATTTGCAATTCTCAAAATGTCATTGTGATATTGAGCGGAAACTTCGTACAGCGCGGAGAGCCCGCCGTAATAAATAAATTTGCCCGTACAAAACAGGCGTTGTTGAGCGGTGCCGACCTTGTACTTGAGCTTCCTGCTGACTTTGCAATGAGTTCAGCCGAAGGTTTTGCTCAGGGTGCAGTTTCTATTTTGGATGCCAGCGGAATTGTTACTGATATTTGCTTTGGTGCTGAGAATCCAGATATTTCTGCACTTAAATACATCGCAAAATTTCTCGCAAATGAAACTGATGAGTTTAAACAGATTTTAAGACATCACCTATCAATGGGAGACAATTTCCCAAAGGCTCGTGCAAAAGCTATTTCTTCCGCTATGATTAACAACGAAAATTTTGAAGATATTATTAAAAGCCCTAATAATATTTTGGGCATCGAATACCTTAAAGCCATTGAAAAAATAGGTGCAGGCATTACGCCTCATGCCATAGCTCGCAAGGGTGCAAGTCATCACAGCAAAAAGTTAGTGCCTCCCTATGCTTCTGCATCAGCTCTGAGAAATGAGATTTTAGGTGGTAATATAGATATTATAGCTGATTTTGTACCACTGTCATCTTACAAAATTTTACAGCATGAGCATTTGCATGGAGCAATAAATTTTGTAGACAACCTGAGCCCCTACTTCCATTATGCCCTCGCTACTAAAAAAACTAAAACTATTTTTGATAAAACAGCAAAAAGTTATTACAATATATCAGATATAATTAACGCCACCAAAACAAAGAATGTGACCCATGCTGCATTAAAACGTGCCGCTATACAGGTATTGTTAAATACAAAAAAGTCTGAACAGCCGCAATATATACGTGTGCTTGGCTTTAAGCGTCAAAAGCAGAACCTTGTTTCTCTTTTGCACAAAAAGTCTAGCTTGCCTGTCGTTACAAACCTTAAAGACATTAATAACCTTCCGCAATCCGCAAAAGAAATGTTGGAATTTGAGTTATGGGCAAGCAATCTTTGGTGGCTTGGTTTAAAGCACAAAAATATCCATGCGCCAAATGAATTTTCAACCCCTATGGTAATAGTTTGAAAAAAAATCTAAAAATTTCAAAATTCCCTATTGCTTTTGTCGGAATTATAATGTATAATTTAACCATGAAACATTGTAAAGTAAAATCCAACAAAATCAAAGGAGGAATAATTTATGGCATTGCACAATTTTTTAAACGAGCGTATTGCAGACTTTGCGGTGATGTATATTAAGCTACACCGTTTTCACTGGTTTGTAGAGGGTCCAGATTTTTACCCGCACCATGCAAAGTTCCAAGAACTTTATGAAGAAACAACTGAGTTGTTTGACGAATTTGCAGAAAGACTTCTTGCAATCGGCGGCGCACCTGTTGCTACTTTGAAAAAGTATTTAGAGCTTACAAAAATTAGCGAAGAAGGCAGCGAAGTAACGCCAAAAGATATTTACACTACGCTTATAAAAGACTACACCATAATGGCAGAAGAGCTTAAAAAAGGCATTGAAATTGCCCAATCTGCTGGCGATGAAGTTACTGCTGATATGTGTATCGGTACTGTAAATACATTAGAGAAGCATGTTTGGATGTTCAAGATGTCTGTGAAGTAACAGAGTTTTCGAGCGGGGATTATTTTCCCCGCTCGAAAACTATTTTAAGCAAATTGAGCAAGTTATATGAATATAATTGAAATTTAGGAGGATAAATTTATGAACGAAACGTTAAATACAATACATACCCGTTTTTCTTGCCGTGCGTACACAGACCAGACAGTCGAAATGGAAAAACTACAGGCAATAGCAAAAGCAGGCTTGGCTGCGCCATCAGGGCAAAATAAGCAACCATGGCATTTTATTGTCGTTTCTGACAAAGAGCTTGTAGGTAAATTTGGCACTCATGGAGCACCTGCAATGATTGTTGTTTTGAAAAAAAGTTATTCCACTACATGGGTTGACGTAGATTGCGGCATTGCCGTGCAAACCATGGCTTTGGCAGCTGCATCTTTGGGACTGGGCAGCTGCATCGTAGACCCGCCGTATCTCCTATTTGAAGGTGAGGAAGCAGGTAGTATAAAAGAAACATTAAAATGGCCGGCAGGCTACGAATTTTCAATAGTTTTAGCGGTAGGCTATGCTGCAAGGTCTGGCAATCCTCATCCGCTAGTGGCATCAAAAGTACACTATATTGGGTAATATTTAAGTGAGGGGGAAAATATTTGAGTGATGATAAAAAGAAGTTGACCTTTGCTACGGGTGCGCCTGTGTCAAATCATCAAGACAGCATTACAGCAGGACCTCGTGGTCCGCTAGTTATGCAGGATGCGTGGTTTCAAGAAAAATTGTCGCATTTTGTAAGGGAAGTTATACCCGAGCGCAGAATGCACGCAAAAGGCAGCGGTGCTTTTGGCAAATTTACTGTAACTCACGATATTACAAAATACACATGTGCTGATATGTTTGGCAAAATCGGCAAAGAAACTGACGTATTCATGCGCTTTTCCACAGTAGCAGGAGAACGTGGTGCCGCAGATGCCGAAAGAGACATCCGAGGTTTTGCAATAAAATTTTATACGAACCAAGGCATTTTTGACCTTGTAGGTAATAATACACCCGTGTTTTTTATCCGCGACCCAATACATTTTCCTGACCTTAATAAAGCAGTGAAGCGAGACCCGCGCACAAATATGCGCAGTCCTATGAATAATTGGGATTTTTGGACTATGTTGCCCGAGGCATTGCACCAAATTACTATTGTAATGAGTGACCGAGGCATCCCCATAGGATACCGCCACATGCATGGCTTTGGCTCGCATACTTTCTCTTTTTGGAACAAAGACGGCGAGCGTTTTTGGGTTAAATTTCACTTCAAAACCTTGCAAGGCATAAAAAATTACAGTAATGAAAAGGCGGCAGAAATTATTGCGCATGACAGGGAGTCCGCCCAAAGAGATTTATACAACGCCATTGAAAACAAAGACTTTCCGCAGTGGTCAATGGAAATCCAAATTATGACCGAAAAACAAGCGGATAATCACAAAGATAATCCTTTTGATGTTACAAAGGTTTGGTCGCAGAAGGAATTTCCACGTATTCCTGTTGGAATTTTAGAGCTTAACCGCAACCCAGAAAATTATTATGCAGATGTTGAGCAATCGACATTTAATCCTGCGGCACTTGTGCCAGGCATTGGGGTTTCTCCTGACAAAATGCTACAAGGACGTTTGTTTGCTTATGGAGATGCTGCTCGACATCGATTAGGTGTAAACCACCACCAAATTCCCGTAAATATGCCAAAAAATGGTTATCACGCATATCATCGCGACGGACTTATGCGTGTTGACGGCAACTACGGCTCTACAAGAGGCTACTTTCCAAATTCGTTTGATGACTGGCAAGACCAGCCGCAATATGCAGGGCCGCCTTTTCATCAAGAAGAAACCACAATCGACCATCATACAAAATATTATGAAGGTGATGATGTATTCTATCAGCCAGGCGACCTTTATCGTCTTATAACGGACGATAAAAGAGCCTTGCTTATCGCAAATACAGCGGCGGATATTGCCCCAGTTACCGAAAATATAAAATATCGTCATACCTCTCACTGTTATATGGCGGATGCAAACTACGGCACACAACTTGCTTCGGCATTAAAGCTCGACATTGCAAAAGTACAAGAGCTCGCCTCCATAAAAGACCACAGCGAAAGACTTTACAAAACTCATAGCAAAGTTTGGGGCAAGTAGTACATTTAATTATAAGTGCATCAAAGGACAAACATCATCATCCTTTGATGCACTTATATATTTCAAGAGAGAAAAAAACTTGCAATTTAAAAATATTGATGATAAACTAAAAATGGCACTTGTGAATTGGACAAGCCCAAATCAATATATAGAAATTTGCGAAAGGCGACATAGTATGAAAAAGTTTTTGAATGAATTTAAAGAATTTGCTTTGCGCGGCAATATAATGTCGATGGCAATCGGCGTTATTATTGGCGTATCTTTTCAAGGCTTGGTTACATCCTTAACAGACAATCTTATCTCTCCCTTTATCGGTATTTTTGTAAACTATAATCTTGACTATCTTTATTTTACCATTTTTGACGCAACATTTTTATATGGTTCTTTTTTGACAAGTGTAATAAATTTTGTTATAATAGCATTTGTTGTATTTACACTCATGCGTGGGACAAATAAACTTTTTAACGGAGTTAAGAAGGCGGAAGAACCAAAAAATCCACCGCGTCTTTGTGAATTCTGCTTTACGGATATTCACAAAGATGCCACACGTTGCCCGCATTGTACCTCACAGCTAACAGTTTTGGAAGAATAGGCACAGGAGGATTAACACATGAAAATTTCCGCACAATCAATTTGCCAAGTGGCAATTTTTGCAGCAATTATCGCAATTTGTGCCCAAATTCGTATGCCTTTGGTAGGTGGTATACCATTTACATTGCAAACAACAGGTGTAGCACTCGCTGGTGTGGTTTTGGGTTCAAAAAAAGGTGTAGTTGCTGTTTTAATTTACATATTGTTAGGCGCAGTAGGCTTGCCTGTTTTTACCAGCATGACGGGTGGTGTTGGTATCATTTTTGGACCAACAGGCGGTTTTATTTTGACTTTTCCTTTGATTGCTCTTGCCGCAGGCATCGGTGCACGCAAAACTAATGTTGCACATTGGGCAATTTGGATTATTTTAGGTGTAGCTATCAATCTTACTTTGGGAAGTTTATGGCTTGCTTTTGAGCGACAAATTCCGCTTGAAGCAGCTTTTGCTGCAGGCATGATGCCATTTTGGCTGACTTCATTAATACAAATTGCAATAGTTATTACTGCTGGAAAAACCCTGCGCTATGCCCTTATTAAAGCTCGCATTAATATATAGCTTTGGAGATAATAATGACACACAAAACAAAAAAACCCGCAAAAATTTTCTTCATACTTTTTGCCGTAATTTGCGTATTTGTTATTGCGTACTATATTTTACCTATATACATACCTTGCACCTTTTATATTCTCACAGGCGTACCCTGCCCCGGATGCGGCTTACGGCGTGCATTTTTATATTTG